>CACXFP010000178.1 GCA_902766985.1 uncultured Bacteroidia bacterium
ATCGAGGTCGGCAACATGGCCGCAGCCCATGACGGCTCTTTTTCAGACATCCTGGACAAAATCAGGGCAAGGCACCACAAGATAATCCGCAGCCTGCTTCCCATCGAGAAGCATGAGGAATCCCTGGAGGCCTGCGACAAGGTGATGGACTCCATAAAGGGCATAGCCCAGGGAGTCTACCTCCTCGGGGAACTCTCGACAACCAGCCTTGACGCCATTCAGGGATGCGGAGAACTGCTTTCCAGTCAGATACTTGCCACAAAGATGGCCTCTATCGGCATCCCTACCAAATGGGTGGATTCCAGGGAGATCATACGTACCCGTTCCGACGGAGCCCATAACGTTGTGGACACGGAAACCTCATACGCCAACATCACCGCAATGATAGAGAACAACCCTATCAAATCCCTTTTCATCGTACCCGGATTCATAGCTTCCGACGAAAAGGGCAGGATGGTGACCCTCGGCCGAGGCGGTTCCGACTACTCGGCTTCCCTCTATGCCGTAGGCAGCAAGGCCAGGAACCTCGAAACCTGGAAAGACGTGCCCGGAATGATGACGGCCGACCCTAAGATCGTCCCCGAGGCTTCCCTCATAGAACACATTTCCTACAGGGCCGCCCTCGAACTCTCGCATTTCGGAGCCAAGGTCATCTTCCCTCCCACGATCCAGCCGGTCGTGTCGGAAAGGATTCCCATACTCGTAAAATGCACTTTCGACCCTGATGGCCCCGGCACCGTGATCGAGCAGAATCCGCCCAGGGGAAAGAACCGTAACAAGATCATAGGTATCTCCAACTCAGACAAAATCGCCCTCCTCTCCCTTGAAGGCAGCGGCATGGTCGGAGTCCCGGGTTTTTCCTACAGGCTTTTCCAGACCCTGAGCGAGAACGACATAAGCATCATCCTCATCACCCAGGCCTCGTCCGTGAACACCATGTGCGTGGCCGTTGCCGAGAGTGATGCGGAAAAGGCGCGCGAAGCCGCCGACAAATGCTTCGCCTATGAGATCTCCCTCGGGAAACTGAATCCCCTCAAGGTTGAAACGGGATTTTCCATCGTCTGCCTTGTTGGAGACGACATCATCAACCAGAGGGGCACCATGGGAAGGATGCTGGCCGCGCTCGGAGACAGAAGCATAGGCGTCAGGGCCGTCGCCCAGGGCTCCTCGGAGAGGAACATTTCCGTAATCATCTCTTCCGACGACGTGCGCCCTGCCATCAAATACATCCACGCCGAATTCTTCGAGAAGTCCCCCTACAAGGATATCAACCTCTTCATAGCCGGATACGGCACTGTGGGAAGGGCCCTCCTGGACATCATCGCCAGGAAGAGGGGAGAAATTGCGGAGAGGACGGGAAAGAGGATCCATGTGGCAGGCCTCTCGAACAGCAGGAAATTCATCCTGGACCGCGAAGGCCTGTCCCTCGACGACATTGACCGGCAGCTTGCTTCCGGACACCCCGCAGCCAACGAGGCCTTCTTCGAGGCACTGAGCAAGACCAGCCTGCAGAACTCGGTTTTCGTGGACTGCACGGGTTCGTCGGACATCTCATACAAATACCTGAATCTCTTTGAAAAAGGATATTCTGTAGTGGCCAGCAACAAGATAACCTTCGCTGCTCCCTACTCACAGTACAAGGCCCTCAAGACAGCCGCCGTCGAAAACGGCGTGTCCCTGAAATACGAGACTACCGTCGGCGCCGCCCTGCCCATTCTGGAATCCATCTCCAGAAGCGTCAACAGCGGAGACACCATCCTCAAGGTGGATGCCGTCCTTTCCGGTACGATGAACTTTATCTTCTCCTCGTATGCCGGAGGCTCCGACGGAAGGACATTCGCCGAAGTCGTACGCACAGCCCAGGAGAAGGGATATTCCGAACCCGACCCGAGGCTCGACCTGAGCGGAAGGGACGTGCTCAGGAAACTGCTCATCCTCGCCAGGGAGGCCGGGGTGCCTCTCGACGAGGCAGATGTGAAGATTACCCCCGCCCTTGGAGACGAGTTCTTCAAGGGAAAGGTCCCCGAGTTTTTCGAGAAACTCGCCGCTGCAGAACCGGA
>CACXFP010000179.1 GCA_902766985.1 uncultured Bacteroidia bacterium
CGGATCCGCCGCAGCCTGCGATAAGTGAAAGGGAGACAATCCCTGTCAAGATGAATTTGAAGTATTTCATATCTTAATGTGTTTACTCTCTTTTATAATCATACAATTCTCCCCAGCCCATTACGACCAGGGGACGTCCGATGCCTGCATAGTTGTGGTAGGCATACCAGTACGGGATACGCACTGTGATGCCGTGTCCGAGTTCATTTTCATGGCCTACAATAACCGTGCGGGGATCGTATCCGGGGATTATCACTCCCAGGTCCCCCATCCAGCAGGTGGAGAAAAGGATGTCGACTCCCGGAAGCATTTCCCTGGCGTTTTTCATCCATGAATTGTCTTCGGGGTGGGCCTGGTCCCCCAGATGGACGGTGGTGTAGCCTTCAGGGAACATGAGACCTATGTGGTTGCACATAATGCAGGTAGTCTCGGTGATGTTCTGATGGCCGGGTAAAAGCCTGTATTTCAGTGTTTTTCCATTGAATTTCAACTTCCCGTCCAGAGTCTTTCCCTCTTGGGGTCGGCGATGGATGATTTCCTTGTTTTCCGGACGGTATTCCGTCGGGGCGACCACCGGCTTCCCCTGGGAGAGGAAGCGGTCGACGACGTGGTTGTCAAAATGGTCGTTGTGGTTGTGCGTGATGAAAAGGGCGTCGCAGCGGTCTGCAATGCGGTCCGCGATTTCCAGGGGGAATCTGGCCCCTTCCTGGGAACTGAGATCTATTGCCACTGTCATGGACGCGGTCTTCAGCACGAATCCCATGTTGTAGATTTTGAATACCCGAAGCCCGTAGGTGACCGGTTCATCCATCTTCTGCAAGACCTTCTCCAGCCGTCCCTCCATGTAGTGCCTGATGGCTGGAGTATTGTCGTAGATTGAATTATGCACTATGCCGTCCAGGGCGAACAGAGCCATTTTGCGGGCACCGCAGGGGTCACCGTCCTGCACCGGATTCGCATCGAGGGTCTTGTCCACGAGGTCGAGGGTCTGCCACTGCTGCGTCTCCAGGAATTCGCTTTCCGTTCCTCCGTAATGCGGGTGTTCGAGGAATCTGTTCTCCTGGGCCATGAGGCTCAGGGGAATGAGGCATAATACTATGAATGCCAGTCGTTTCATCTCTATTTATTCGCTTCGGCCCAGGCGCGGAAGGCCTGTATCATGGAGAAAAGCACTCCTGCCTCACCGCGATATGTCCCTGAGCCCATGGGCTTTCCGGAAAGGTCATACCATTCGTTGAAGGCCTTGCCTTCGGCCACCCTTGCAAACATGGGTCTGGCCTCGTCCCAGGCCTCGCGGATGAATCCGTAGCGGACAAGCTGGGTGATGATGCGTCCGCCGTACCAGGTCCAGTCGCCTCCGTTCTGGTAGGAATACTCCTTCATGATCGGATTCTTGAAGAAACCGTCTGGGTAGGCCGGGTACTGGGTGATTCCGATGGAAGTCGCTCCTGCCGCCTCCATGTTGCGGAGCATCGCGTCGTTGCAGGAGCGGATCTCGTCAAGGCTGAGAAGGCCAGCCTCCATTGCCACACCGGTTCCTCCGTGATAGAATATCCTGCCCTCGTCGAAATCCGCGGGGAAGGGGGAGCCAGACAGGTATATATGGGGGATAAATTTCTGGTTCTTCTTGTCCCACAAGTGTTTGCGCACATTGCCGGCAAGATTGTCCCGTACGTTTTTCCAATGCGGGATGACGGCCTTGTCCCCGGTAATCTTCAGGTAGGCGTCAATTGCGGAGATGAATAGAGCGTTGTCGTAAATGTCGATGCAGAAATGGCTGTTGTCGTTGATGAAAACACCCCATTCGTGTTCGGGCTGGACATCGCCCCAGTCGGCGGTAGTCGCTCCCCAGAGAAGGCCGTACCTGTCGTTGAACCTGTGCTCCATCAGGAACTGCATCGCCATCTGGAGGCGCTTGTCTACGCTGATTCCGCCGATTTCGGTTTTCAGGAAATCCTTGTTCCCGGTCTTGGTGACATATTTGGATACTGCCAGGATCAGGGATGATTCCTGGTCGGTCTCGACGGTGTTCTTATGGGCCAGGAACCGGGGTTCGAGATTAGAGGAAATGTATTTGTAGTCGAGCCGGGCTTTCTCCTTCGGGACAAAACCGTCGGGGATGTTGCCGTCTTCTCCCTGGAACCGGAAGAAGGGGAGGAGATTTTCCCTTATCTTTTCCTCCGGCATCTCTTCCATGGCGAGTTCGATGAAGGTGTTGTAGTCCCTTATCCAGACTTCGTCATACCCGGAGCCGGCATTGAAGCCTGTCCGGATCAGCTGGCGGGCAAGGGTTTCAACCTCGGCGGTTACGGGATCGGACAGGATTTCCTCCGCAAGTTCCTTCCTTGACCGGGCGGTACCTTCCCGGCTGTCGAAATCGAAGAACTCCTCGTCCTTGTCCACGCATGCTACGGCGCGGACATGAGCCTGGGGATTCATGATAGTGAAAGGATGGTCGGAGACATAGTTCCTCATGCGGCTCCCGAAGACGGAAACCGTGGCCTTCGCGTCCCCGATGACCTTCATGTAATCGTAGCTCTTTCCGTAGGCGGAGAGGGCTCCGTTCTTTCCGGAGAAGCACTCCACGTTGGTCAGGGCCGTGTGGCCGCCGCCCTCTATCACGATGGGATGGATATCCTCCACGTTGTCCCCGAGATTCGCGATTATCGATCCCTGGGCTATCTGCCAGTTGCGGTTGAAGCTGTTGTTGCCCTTTTTGTACAAGCCGATTGCGACGCAGTCCAGGTTGAAGTTTGTCAGCTGGCCGTACGTGTCACCTCCGAGATAGATTCCTCCATATGCCCCGAAGGTGAAGATGTCCATTATCTGGGCGTTGTCGGTGTGGTCCACCCAGTAGGTGAAAGTCTTTTTGGCGACAACGGCATCAATCACCTTGACATTGAAGCTCCGGTCGAATTCCCTCATGTTCGAGGGATTCACATGGCAATGAAGGATCCTGGGTATGTCATAGCAACGGTCTATCGCGATGAACTCGCCGCCGAGCGGATAACCGTAGCAGTGCTCGAAAAGTATCTGCTCGCAGAATTGTCCGGGAGCGGAGCGGAAGTCCATGGCCATATACTCCCCGTAGAAGGTCAGGCTGTTGAGGGTGACTCCTTCCACGACGCGGACGTCGTGCGACATCTGGATCGTTGGTTTGTAGGGGATTATCGCCGCCGGGTCGTCGTATGTCTGGTCCGGATAATAGAACTGGATTCCCTGGATCCTGGTGGCCGATTCGACCGTGATGAACGGGTTTGCCGTATCCGTTATCAGGAAGATGGAACCTGTCGGCTCCTTCCTGTCGGGATGGCGGGTTCCGCGGCCGGTGGGTCCGTGCGCTCCGGTGAGGGAGACGTTGCGCCTGAGGAGGATTCCCGTAGCGACAGGATAGCCGCCCTCCACGGGAGTCACATAGAGCGCCGTTCCGCTGGCAGCCGCCCAGTCGATGGCTTTCTGCAGGTTGACCCGGTTCTCCTCCGGAGAATTGCCTGGCAGGACACCGAATTCCTGGATCGACACGGAACCGGTCTTTGTTTTATTGTCTTTGGCCTGAAGGGAAAAGGCAAGAAGGATGGCCAGGGCCGGGAGCAGGAATCTTTTCATAATATATTAGTCTTCGTGGAAACGCATGTTGTCGATCTTGACGGTGATGTTGTCATTAATGGCAAGATGGTAGATTCGGAAGAAATTGATTGCAGCCAAATCGGGAGAGGAGCCGGTCACCCTGGCGTCGCTGAATTTCAGGTCCAGGCTGTTCCAGCCGCTTTTGAGTCCGAGGCTTCCTATCATCCATGCGTATTCCTTGCTGTCAGGTTCGCCGGAACTTGTAATCTCAATCGCGCCCTCCCCCGAAAGGTTTATTTTGGAAATGTCGCTTATGTAGAGGTCAAACAGCAGATGCCCGCCTTTACGGTCAGCCTTTGAATCGACCGGTGTCCCGGTCCATCTGAACATGACCTGGTTCTGGCCAGGACCTGCCGTTACGCTGTAGTTGCCTTCAGTTTTCAGGTCTCCGTCCACGCTGACGGAGCCGAGTCCGCTGGCCCAGCCGGCAGCAGACTCGCAATCATTGAACGTTGTGGTGACATCGTGTTCGAGGTCACTCTCTTCTCCTTCGTAGGTGTAGTCAAAGAAGTAAGAATTCCTGTCCACGCATGCCACGGCCCGCACCTTTACGGCATTGCTTTTTATCGTAATCGGGAAATCGGCCGTATAATTGCGCATACGGCATCCCAGCATCGATACGGTTGTCTCTTCATCACCGTCAACCGTGATGAAATCGTAGGATGCGCCGATAGACGTAAGGGCCCCGTTCTGTCCTGAGAACGATTCCACGTTCGTAATGGCCATATGGCCTTCCCCGTCGATGTAGATGGGGTGTATGTCTTCAACTTTTGTCCCGAGATTGGCGATTATGGAGCCCTGGGAGACCTGCCAGTTGCGGTTGAATGACTGGTCGCCTCCCTTGTAAATCCCTATGCCCACGCAGTCGAAATTGAAGCTGGTGAGTTGGCCGTAGGTGGATTCTCCGAGCCAGATGCCTCCATAGGTGGCAAAGGTGAATATGTCCATTGCTACGGCATTGTCCGTGCGGTTGATCCAATATGCGTAGGTCTTCCTGTCAATGACCTTCTGCATGACGTTGCCGGTAAAGGATCTGCCGAACTCCCTCATGTTAGCGGGGTTGACGTGGCAGTGCAATATCCTGGGGATGTCGTAGCACCTGTCCAGGGCGATGAATTGTCCGCTGAGGGGATAGCCATAGCAGTTTTCGAAAAGGATCTGTTCGCAGGTGACGCTTTCCGGCGCCCTGAAATCCATGGCGAAATATTCGCCGTAGAACGACAGGTCGCGGAGGGTGACTCCGTGGACGCTGGAAGAAGAGGACATCTGGATGGTCGGCTTGTACTGTTTGATAGCGGACGGGTTGTTCCAGGTCTGTTCCGGATAGTAGAACTGGATTCCCTGCACCCTCGTGGCGGATTCCACGATGAGGAAGGGAGAACTCTCGTCGGTAATGACAAACAGGGACCCCGTCGGTCCAGTCCCGGCTTTGTTCCGTGTGCCTCGGCCCGTGGGGCCGTGGGCACCGATCAGGGAGACGTTCCGCTTGAGGACGATTCCTCCGTCGACCGGGTAACCGTCTTCAACCGGTTCCACATAGAGGGCTATGCCCGCGGCCGTAGCCTGGTCGATGGCTGCCTGCAGGTTCTTTTTGTTCTGCGCGGGGGAATTCCCGGGCAGGACTCCGAACTCCTGTATGGAAACAAGGGGACAATCCGTCCCGGTGGAGATATACAACGTGTCAACCTTAGTAATAATCTCCGGGGTGCCGGAACTTTTATTCTGGCACCCGCAGAGAATGAACATGAAAGCGGTCGAAACGAGGATATACAGGTTCCTGTTTCTCATTGTTGGTTTTATTTAATGCCGAGCGTGACGATTTCGTGACCGCGGATCTTGACCCTGATCTTGTTTCCGATGATTTCCGGAGCTGAGGCTCCTTTAAGCGGATATTCGATAAGGTTAAGCCTGCGGGCGGCGGAAATGCCCTTCGGCAAGGTTATTTCAGTGACGGTCTCCTTGCCCTGCATCTCGCAGAGACGGACGATGAGTTCATCCCCGTCTTCAGACTGCTTGATGGTGGAAAGGCTGACGTTGTCCTTGTCCACTGCGATCAGGGAAGCCTCTTCAGGCTTGGTCGCATGCTCTTTTACAAGAGCAAGGGACGGCGGTTC
>CACXFP010000180.1 GCA_902766985.1 uncultured Bacteroidia bacterium
CCTCATGCGAAGCTGCGCCAGATATACGAGACGGTTTCCGAGGTGTGCAAGACATACCATGGTGATGAAATGGCTCTTGAATCGCCTTTCTATGGAAAGAACGCCCAGGTTATCCTGAAGCTCGGACGGGCTCAGGGGGCTGCTATGATAGCGGCGGCTGAGCAAGGGATTGACAAGGTGTATGAGTATGCCCCGAGAAGGGCGAAGGAGGTGGTCACCGGGAACGGCGCTGCTTCCAAGGAGCAGGTGAGCCTTATCCTCCAGAACACGCTCGGCGTGAAATTCGATGATTCTCATCCTTTGGATGCAACGGATGCCTTGGGGGTGGCCATGTGCCATTTTTACCAGACTGCCGGAGTGTTGGCCGGGGTGGATTCCTCTTCGAGCTGGGAGGAATTCATCAGGAACAACCCCTCGCGGGTGAAAAAGTAGTGTTTTTACATATATTATATTAAACTTTCGGAAGGCAGGGATGTCTAATAGAAGGTTAGATAATAGTGTAGTTTATTTATGCAGTTGGTCAATAAGGTACTTACCGTACTAGTAGTTCTCCTGGCATCATTGGCCGGGACTCCCGCATCGGCCGTAGAAGCCAATGGTGATGTGAAGGTTACGCTGACGGATTCCTCTACCGGGGAGCCCGTCGGTTTCGCTACGGTCTACATTATCAAACAGGGCGCGAAGGATCCCGCCAAATATGCCCTGACCGATGCCAAGGGCAATGCCGTATTGGAGAAGGTACGTCCCGGCACATATATCTTCAAGGCGGAAATGATGGGATACAAGCCATATGAGAAAGAGATCAAGGTAGAGGGCGCCATGGATCTTGGTACTGTCAAGATGGATCTGGACAACACCGTCCTTGACGCCGCCAGCGTGTCTGCCACCGGCAATCCCATCGTCATAAAGAAGGATACCGTCGAATATAACGCTTCATCTTTCAAGACCACTGACAACGATATGCTTGAGGACCTTCTCAAGAAGCTTCCCGGCCTGGAAGTGTCCGAGGATGGTTCCATTACGGCCAACGGCCAGACCATCACCAAGATAACCATTGACGGAAAGACCTTCTTCCTCGACGATCCCCAGCTTGCATCCAAGAACATCCCGGCCAAGATCATCCAGAAGGTGAAGGTCGTGGAAAAGAAATCCGAGCAGGCTGAGTTTACCGGATTCTCTGACGGACAGGAGGAAACGGTGATCGACCTGTCCGTGCAGAAGGGAATGATGAAGGGCCTGTTCGGCAATGTGATGGCCGGGGTCGGTCACGACTGGACCTCAGGAGAGACTTCGTCCTTCGGAAAGAATGACGGAGACTACCGCTATCAGGGGGCCGCTTTCGTCGGGCGGTTCAACGACCACAGCCAGATAAGCGTCATCCTGAATGCCAACAACACCAACAACCGCGGTTTTAACGACATGGCTGGTAGCATGATGCAGGGTATGAGAGGCGGTGGAGGCGGTATGGGCCGTGGAATGGGCGGCTGGGGCGGAGGCAACGGCATCACCTCGTCCCGCATGGGCGGAATCAACGGCGCATGGGACCTTTTCGACAACAAGATGAATATCGGCGGTAATTATCTCTTCAACGCCACCAACAGGGAAGTCACAGAAGACAGCCGCAAGACCACGTATCTTGACGACGGCAGTACGCTTGTGTATGACAACCATGGATTCAGCAATACCGACTCTTATGGCAACCGCTTCGGTATGAGACTCGACCACAAGTTCTCGGACAAGACTTCGATCCTCTTCCAGCCTTCCGTGAACTTCGGCCACGGCAGCTACAGGGAATTCAATGAATTCCAGACCATGCGCAACTCCTCTGGTGCTTCCGGCCAGACAAATACAGGTTTCAATGACAATGTCGGATCCAACAGGAACTGGAATACCTCAGGCTTCCTTCTCTTCCGTCAGAGGCTTGGCAGGAAGGGTCGCACATTCTCATTCATGGGACGTTATAGCTTCAGCAACAATGATCTGGACGGTTTCAACCAGTCGCTTACCACTGATTATACTGATGGCGTCCCAAGGGATTCCATCATAAACCAGAGGTTTGACCAGAACCAGAAGGGCAGGTCGCTTTCCGGAAGGTTCACTTACACCGAGCCTCTCAGCAGCGACTTCTTCCTCGAGGCCAATTACGAGTATTCCTGGAACAAGTCCACTTCATACAAGAATACCTATAACAGCGGCGACAACAGCGTCTTCGACGTTGACGAGCACAGGTATTCCATCGCGGGCGAGAGTCTCGACAAGACCTACTCCAACCGTATAGAGAACCGCTACATCAACCAGTCCGTAGGGCTGAACCTGATGTACCAGAAGGACAAGGTCACTGCACAGATCGGTTTCGGAGCCAATCCGACCGACACGAAGAATACCACCATGAGGCTCGGAAAGGAGACCCCGTACGAAAGCAAGGTCGTTAACTGGGCTCCCAGGGCCATGCTGTTCTTCGATCCCAGCGACAATACCAATCTCAGGGTATTCTACTTTGGACGTTCTTCCCAGCCTTCCACTTCCCAGCTGATGCCCGTCCCCGACAATACCGACCCCCTGAACGTGTCCTTCGGAAACCCTTACCTTGAACCGTATTTCAATCATAATATCCACTCGGAGTTCAGGATGTCCAACAAGAAGAACTTCTCTTCGATGAACGTCAACCTTGACGGAGGTCTCGTACAGAACCCTGTAGTCAGCGCTGTCTGGTACGGCCTTAACGGAGCCCAGTATTCCATTCCCGTGAACGGACCTGCGTCATGGCGCGGCTCGATGAGGATGTTCTACAATACCCCTATAGCCAAGTCCAATTTCTCGGTGTCCAATATGGCCAACGCAAACTACTCCAAGTCATCGTCATACATCGGGAGCACGAGTTTCGACACCGACAGGTACTACGTTTCCGGCGACTTCGACTATGAGCTCTTCCATAATGACTTTCCCGACCTTGACGACTCTCAGTACTTCTCAAGGAATGATATACAGTCCCTCAGCCTCATGGAGCGTCTTCGCCTGACCTACCGGACTGATGCGATAGAGCTTCAGGCAGGAGGCAGGACCCGTTTCAGCAAGTCCTGGTACACTGTCTCCAAAGCTTCCACCAATGCAACCTGGAACAACCAGCTCAGCGCTTCTGTCAACTGGACGGCTCCTGCCGGTTTCGGCCTTGTTTCCGACTTCAACTACAACTGGTACAGGGGATACACCACTCCCCAGGATCCGGAGTATATCCTTAACGTGGCTGTGACGAAGCTGCTCTTCAAGAACAGGATGAC
>CACXFP010000181.1 GCA_902766985.1 uncultured Bacteroidia bacterium
TCGGGAGTGGTACGGCTTATACGCAAAAGAGCGAAGACGACCAGCGTAAAGTCGCCTTCGAACTCTTTCCTTGTCACCTGCACCTGCAGCGCCGAAGCTTCGGTCTCCGCCCCGTAGAGCGCCTTCAGGGCCTCAGCGGCCTTGAGGGCGATGAATGATTCAGGAGTCATGTCAGCCAAGGTAGGTTTTTAGCAATTTGCTTGCGGAAGGCTTCTTGAGCTTCCTGATAGCCTTTTCTTTGATCTGACGGACCCTCTCGCGGGTGAGGTCGAGCCTCTCTCCGATCTCCTCGAGGGTCATCTCCTGGCAGCCGATTCCGAAGAAGGACTTTATGATTTCCCTCTCACGCGGGGTAAGGATCTGGAGGGAACGCTCTATCTCTGTGCTGAGGGATTCGTTCACGAGACCCTTGTCGGCCATGGGTGAATCATCGTTGGGCAGCACGTCCAGAAGGCTGTTGTCCTCACCTTCCACGAAGGGGGCGTCAACGGAAACATGCCTTCCTGACACGCGCAGGGTATCGGATATCTTGTCCTGAGGCACGTCAATCAATTCGGAAAGCTCCTCGTTGGAAGGCTGGCGCTCGTACATCTGTTCAAACTGGCCGAGGGCCTTGTTGATCTTGTTCAGGGAACCCACCTGGTTCAGCGGGAGCCTCACGATCCTGGACTGCTCGGCAAGGGCCTGGAGAATGGACTGGCGGATCCACCATACCGCATAGGATATGAACTTGAACCCCCTGGTCTCGTCGAATTTCTCCGCCGCCTTGATCAGGCCGAGGTTGCCCTCGTTGATAAGGTCCGGCAGGCTAAGGCCCTGGTTCTGGTACTGTTTTGCAACGGACACCACGAACCTGAGGTTCGCCCTTGCAAGTTTTTCCAATGCTTTCTGGTCACCTTTGCGTATACGCTGGGCCAGCTCAACCTCCTCTTCCGGGGACACCAACTCTTCGCGGCCGATTTCCTGGAGATACTTGTCCAAGGACGCGCTCTCGCGGTTGGTGATTGATTTTGTAATCTTTAACTGCCTCATTATTAAGTATTCAATCTTCCTTCTCTACTCGTCCTTGCCAAAGCCGAAATAGGAAGATTTGCCATAGGCGGTGACGCCCTCGATGTAGACAGCCCTCCTCGCCTTCTTTGCAAGGTCGATAACATCCTGAGGTTTGCTCACAGGCTGGTCGTTGACGAACTGGATCACGAAGCCTTCCGATGCGCCTGCATCCAGAAGCTTGCCGGGGCCGACGGACACGATCTCGACGCCGCTCTTGAGTCCGAGCTGGGCGAGTTTTTCCTTCGAAGCCTCTTTGATCTTCGATCCGTAGAACGCCACGCTTCCGTCATTGTCGACCGTTCCGGTCTTCATCGCGGTGCCCTGGAAAGTCACTTCGATATCCTTTTCCTTCCCTTCCCTGACAACGGTGACGACGGTCTTGTCTCCGGGGCGGTAGCTGTTCACCCTTTCCTGTACGGAGGATGCGTTGGAGACCTTCTTCCCGCCGATCTTGACGATGACGTCTCCCTTCTTTATACCGCTCTTTTCAGCGGCTCCTCCTTTGGAAACCTCAACTATATATACTCCATCCAGCGAGGAAAGTTTCATTTCTTTTGCAATCTCGTCGGTAATGGGAGTC
This sequence comes from uncultured Bacteroidia bacterium, assembly GCA_902766985.1. Classification (GTDB taxonomy): domain Bacteria; phylum Bacteroidota; class Bacteroidia; order Bacteroidales; family UBA932; genus Cryptobacteroides. Next base: position 1,634 of record CACXFP010000181.1, read on the forward strand.
ATGGTGACTCCGAGGACGGCCCTCTGAACGGAACCGAAGTCGATCAGGTCTCCGACGATCTTCTTGACGATGTTGACGGGAACCGCGAAAGAATATCCTGAATACGCTCCGGTCTGGGATACGATGGCAGTATTGATGCCGACGAGCTCGCCCGCCTTGTTGACGAGGGCGCCGCCGGAGTTGCCGGGATTCACTGCCGCGTCGGTCTGGATGAAGGATTCGATCTTGAACTCTCCGTCATTGCTGGGCATCGAACGGCCTTTTGCGCTCACGATTCCGGCGGTGATCGTACCTTTGAGCTGCTCCCCGAGAGGGCTGCCGATGGCAAGCACCCATTCTCCGAGGCGGAGTTTGTCGGAATCCCCGAAAGCGACGGTAGGAAGGCCCTCGGCCTCTATCTTGATGAGGGCCACGTCCGTGGCGGCGTCCGTACCTATGACCTTTGCATCGTAGGACTTGTTGTTGTTGAGGGTAACCTTCACTTCCGTGGCGTTGGCTATCACATGGTTGTTGGTGACGATATATCCGTCAGGACGGATGATGACACCCGAACCGCTTCCCTGCTGCTCCCTCTGCTGGGGCATTCCGTTGCCGAAACCGAAGAAGTACCTCAGGAAGGGGTCCATCTGGCTGTAATCTATCTGGGACCTTACCGTCACCTGCACGTAGACGACCGCGTCCACGCAAGACTCGGCCGCATAGGTAAGGTCGGGATAATCCGTCTGGTCGAGGTTGACTGTCCTGTAGCTGCTTCCGTCGGCAGCGACTACACTGGGACCCTGGCTGCCGGAATCGGCGGCCTTGACTACACCGTAAGCTGTCAGTCCGCTAACTGCGACCGTCAGCAAAATGGTCAATAGACTCTTTTTCATAAATAGACTCATGTTTTTGATATTTCAAATCCGATAATGGGCCGGCGCATAAAACACACGCCTGCGACGTGAGGAGAAAAAATCAAAATATATGCCAGAATTCCCGAAATGTTTATATATTTGTATTGTTATGCCAGAATGGCATCTGACCGCCAAGACTAATAAAAAATACGAATCCAGATATGAAATTCAACGTTTCAAGTACCGAACTCCTGAAAGGCCTGATGGATATCTCAAAGGCCATCCCCGCCAAGTCTCCCCTCCCCATCCTCGAGAACTTCCTTTTCGTCCTGAAGGACGGCTCGCTGGAGGTTACCGCCTCCGACTCCGAACTGACTCTCAGGACCGGGATCGAAGTGCAGGATGTCAAGGAAGAAGGTTCCATGGCAGTACCAGCCAGGCATATGATCGACCTCCTGAAAGAGTTGCCTGACCAGCCCCTTATGATCAGCACGACCAGCGACAGCTCCTTCGAGTGCAGGTGGGCGAGCGGAAATTCCGTACTTCCCTTCTTCCCCGCGGACGACTATCCCGAAATCAGCACCACGGGAGAGGATGCGGAGAAAGTTGAATTCCCCGCCGAAATCCTTGCCGCAGGTATTGCAAGCACGGTCTACGCAACCGCTGACGACGAGATACGTCCTGCCATGAACGGCATTTTCTTCGATATAGACACGGATTCCACCACCCTGGTGGCTTCCGATTCCCATAAGCTGATCTGCTACACGACTCCCGATGTAAAGGCTGCCGCAAAGGCTTCCTTCATCCTCCCCAAACGACCCGCCGGAGTCCTCAGGGCAATCATAGACAAGGACGACGACACGGTCAGCGTATCCTTCGATTCCAGCAATGTGGTGTTCACTTTCGGAAAGACCATGATGGTCTGCCGCCTCGTCGTCGGGAAGTATCCCAAGTATCGCGACGTCATACCGAAGAACAACTCCAATATCCTTAAGATGAGCAGGGTGCAGCTTCTCAACACAGTCCGCCGAGTGGCCGTGTGCGCCAACAAGGCCTCGAACCACATCAA
>CACXFP010000182.1 GCA_902766985.1 uncultured Bacteroidia bacterium
CTATGCGCTTACCTGGTGCTGCTACACGATGAATGATTTCGCCAGGGGACGCAGATGGAGCCTTCCGCCGCTGTATATGAGTGAAGTCATTGAAAAGAAGGACCCTACGGTAGAGAGCGACAAGGATTTCGTGGAGAAACTGCTCCGTTCTGCGGTAGCATCCTACGGCAGGTACAGCGAGATGATCGCCGCGTCGGTCACACAGTGGGAGAAAGACAGGCTTTTCACAACTGACACCGTCCTTATCTGCCTGGGGCTTGCCGAAGCGGCAACGTTCCCGCAGATCCCGGTCAAGGTTACCATCAACGAGTACGTGGAAATCTCCAAGTACTACAGCACCCCGAAGAGCCGGGCCTTCGTCAACAGCCTCCTGGACAAGTTGATACAGCAACTTGCCGCTGAAGGCGGAATAGTGAAGTCCGGGGCGGGACTCAAATAGGTTGCCTCCCCGCGTTTTTTTGATTATATTTGCTTGGATACCAAAAATTGAATCAATATGAATATTCTCATTTTATTGCAGAATTCCACTTCCGGAGCCAACGGAGCGGCCGGAATGGGCAGCTTCTGGATCATGATCATCCTCCTTTTTGCCGTAATGTGGCTCTTCATGATCCGTCCCCAGCGCAAGCAGCAGAAGGAAATGGAGAGGTTCCGTTCGGAGCTCAAGAAAGGCGACAAGGTTGTCACGGTCGGTGGCATCTTCGGTGAAGTGGCCGAGATCAGCGACAGGAGCGTCCTTATCAAGGTCGACGGCGACGTGAAACTCCGCGTGGACAAGAACTCCCTCGTACGCAACTATTCTGACACGCAGCAGTAGTCCGCTGCATCATCGGGCCATGACTTCGCTGAGGAACTGGTTCAACAGTCTCCTTGAAAGGCTGAATCTGGGTGGAAGGGACCTGACGGTATTCATCCTGTCCCTGATGCTTGCTTTCAGCATATGGCTCATTTACAATCTCTCGCTGAACTACACCGGAGTGGTCAGCGTCCCTGTGACGGCCCACAGCAACATCGAGGGTCACGCCCAGGTCTCCTCGACCACCAGCGCTGTGGTTGCCAGATGCAATACGACCGGTTTCAAGCTGATCGGTCTAAAGCATTATTCCAACCACAACGTGCGGGATGTGTTCATAGCCTCCACCGACCTTCATGGCGACGGAGGCGAAGATTTCCACATGACGCCGGATGAACTCGTCGGCTACATAGGCGATATCTTCGGTGACGGTGTGCGGGTGGAGTCTTTCATCTCCCGCAACGTAAAGTTCCGTTTCCCCTACGAGAACAACAAGAAAGTGCCTGTACAGCCCGTCCAGAACCTCCTCTTCCGATCCCAGTTCATGGCGAGGGGAGGAATGAAGGTCGAGCCTGATTCCGTCGTCATATATGGAGAGCCCTTCCATCTTGAGAAAATCGACAGGGTCCTTACACGTACCATCAGCCTGTCCGACCTTCACACCAGCGCACACGGGGTTGTCAAGATAGAACCGGTCGCCGGCGTGAGGATGTCGGAGACAAGCGTCAACTATTCGCTTGAAGTATCACGTTTCGTGGAAATCCCCACGACCGTGGCAGTCAGGGTCAGGAACGTTCCTCCCGGCCGGGAACTCGCCGTTTTCCCGTCCACTGCAGAAGTCGTTTTCCACTGCACCTTCCCGGTGACGGACAATCCTACGGAAGATGTCGTGTTCTACGTCGATTATAAAGATTTTGAGGAATCCATTAACGGCCGTTGCGTAGCCAGGACTTCAGGAATGCCCGAAGGGGTGATAGACTGGAGGATCGATCCACAGGTGTTCAGTTGTGTAGAAAAGGGCAAGAAATGAAGACCGTTGCAGTCACCGGCGGAATAGGCAGCGGGAAAACGACCGTCTGCGCAATGCTCGCATCCATGGGGGTTCCGGTATATGACTCGGATTCCAGGGCGAGGGCCCTGTATGATGAACAGCCTTCGCTGCTGTCCGGTATTTCGGATAGATTCGCTGCCCTGGGAGTAAGGGAGCCGTTGACGGACGGAGAGGGGAGGCTTGACAGGAAGAAACTTGCCAGCCTCGTTTTCGGCTCTCCCCGGCTCCTCTCCGTGGTTGAGGACATTGTGCATCCGGCAGTCCGCGCTGATTTCCTTTCATGGAAAGAAGGGTTTTCGGAGGAGGGGTGGACCGGCCCGGGGAAAGTCGCTTTCGTCGTCATCGAAAGCGCCATAATTACGGAAAAGCCCCTGTTCAGGGATATCATAGACAAAGTCGTGGAAGTGAGGGCCTCCAGGGCCTTCCGGCTGGAACGCGTCCGTAAAAGGGACGGGGTTTCGGTGGAGGAGACGGAAAGGAGGATGTCCGCTCAATCGGAGAAGGTTTCGTCTCCGGATGCCGTGATTATCAATGATTTCACCATCGACAAACTTTTCTCTTCGGTTTCCTCCGTCTTTTCCGCCCTATGGCAGCCGGACCCTTTTTTGCGGTGAATCATTTCAAAACAGACTCCGATTTATTAAATTTGCAAGATTGCAACCAATTGGAAGAAATACAAACAAAAAACAGATAATGAAAACAGATCTAGCTAAAATCCTGTCCGTTTCCGGACATCACGGATTGTTCAGGTACCTCGCCCAGTCTCGCAGCGGGGCCATCGTCGAATCCCTTTCCGACGGCCGCAGGACTTCATTTGATGCCAACAGCAAGATTACCAGCCTTGCTGACATAGCGATATTCACCACTGCCGGCGAGTTGAAACTCAAGGAGGTTTTCCTTAAGCTCAAGGATGCCGTCGGTGACAAGGATTATTCATCGAAATCATCCCCCGATGCCTTGAAGGCCCTTTTCGCCAAGGCTGTCCCGGACTATGACGCAGACAGGTTCTATGTCTCCCACATGAAGAAGGTCATAGACTGGTACAATGAACTTTGCGCCCACGCTTCACTCGATTTCGAAGAGCCGGAAGAGGAAGCGCAGGAGGAGAAAAAGGACTGACATCATGACCGGCGGCAGGAAGTCCATACAGGTCGTCACCCTCGGCTGCTCCAAGAATGACGTCGACACCCGCCACCTGCTGGCCCAGGTGCAGGACAGTCTGGAGATAGTCCCTCAGGGGGAGGACCGATATGTGGACTGGCTGCTGGTCAATACCTGCGGGTTCATCGGAGATGCCAAGGAAGAATCCGTCCAGGCCATTCTTGCCGCAGCTGCCAGGAAAAAGGAAGGCGGAGCCGGTAAACTCATCGTTTTCGGCTGTCTTTCGCAAAGATATCCGTCCGAGCTCCCCGGCCTGATTCCCGAGGTTGACGCCTGGTACGGTGCGCGTGACCTCGGTCCTGTGGTGAAGGCCTTAGGAGTCGAACCGCCGTCCGGATTCACACAGCTTCGCAAGGCACCCGGTTCTCCTGTCGAATCCTACGCATATCTGAAGATTTCGGAGGGATGCGACAGGCGCTGTTCATACTGCGCCATCCCTTTTATCAGGGGCGCGCACCGTTCCGTTCCCATGGAAAGGCTTGAGGAAGAGGCACGCGCGCTTGCTTCCCAAGGCGTAAGGGAACTTGTCCTGATCGCTCAGGATACGACATATTACGGTCTGGACATCTACCGACGGAGAGCGCTGGCCGAGCTTCTCAAGAGGCTTTCGTCCGTTGACGGGATCGAGTGGATCAGGATACACTATTCGTATCCGGCCGATTTCCCTGATGACGTTCTCCGCGAGATGGCGGAGAATCCGAAGGTTTGCAAGTACCTCGACATCCCCCTGCAGCATATCTCGGACAGGGTCCTTGACATGATGCACAGGCACGTGGACGGCGAATGGACCAGGAATCTCATAAAGAGGCTCAGGGACGAGGTTCCGGGTGTCGTCCTCCGTACCACGATGATCGTAGGACATCCTGGAGAAGGGCCCCGGGAATTCCGGGAACTCCTGGATTTCGTCGCCGAAGCCCGATTCGAACGCCTGGGCGCTTTCAAGTATTCTGAGGAAGAGGGGACTTTCGGAGCCAGGAATTATAAGGATTCCGTTTCTCCTGCCACTAAGACAAGGCGACTTAACAGGCTCATGGAGGTGCAGGGAGGAATCTCCGAAGCCTTCAACAGGTCCCGCGTAGGGACCGTCGAAAAAGTCCTGGTGGATGATTGCGCAGGGGATTCCCTTGTTTGCCGCAGCCAGTGGGAGAGCCCTGAGGTGGATGGGGAGATTATAGTACCCTTCGACCGGTCTTTCTTCCGGGATGCGGACCCTGCTAGCTTGAGGGGCAGATTCATTGAAGTGAAAATAACCGGAGCCGACGTTTATGACCTTACGGCGGTTCCATTGAAAATACTGGAGTGATGAAAAAGATAAATAACCTGGTTTATGCCGTGCTGGCGGCATCAGCGCTCTTGCTGACTTCCTGCGGCCCTGAAGCCTATACCATGTGGATGGAGATGCGCAAGCCATCCGCATCCGGCCTTGACCTTGGCCGCAAGACTTTTTCCGTGGCCTATCTCGACGACGGGATCACGGTTGATACGATTTTCAACAACCGCCTTGCGAGCGGGTTTGCCAGGCGCCTGGAAGAGAATTATTTCCGCGGGGATGAAATAGTCGGGATCTACAGCGTTCCCGCCAGGCCCGGGGCAGATTATTCAAGCCGGGACTCCCTGATCAACCTTATCATGGACACCGGCAGCGACGTCGTGTTTTTCTTTGACAAGCCCGAGCTCGGTTCTGTTACCGTTCCTCCTCTGACCAAGGTCCAGAAACCATCTTCCCCGGATTCGGCTTTTTTCTGCAATGCCTCGGTTCCGTTTTCTACCGTGGTCTATGCCTATGATTCGATGAACAAGAAAGACGAGGTCCGCAGGTTCTCCGGCAAGAGCAACCTCATGGCTTCCGTTTATTCGGATGGAAAGGAAAGCAGGGAAGAGATCGCTGATAGAGCTCTCAAAATCCTTGTCAGTTCAGCCGAGGTTGCCGGATATTCTTCAGGCACCAATTTCATCCCCAAATGGGAAGAAGAGAACCTCACATTCGTCTACTATACCGCCCAGCCCTGGCTGAAGGCCATTGAATGCGTGGATTCGTTCAAATGGGAGGAGGCTATCGAGCACTGGCTGACACAGGTCGGCTCAAAGAGCGCCGAGAAGCGTTCCTGCGC
>CACXFP010000183.1 GCA_902766985.1 uncultured Bacteroidia bacterium
AATATCCTGTCGAGCGCGGCCCTGAATTCAACCAGCCTTGAGGAGTCCGCCTGATGGATGAGACCGCGGTTGTCCGGAGGAACGTTCAGCAGGAGCAGGGAGTTGCGTCCGACGCTGGTATAGTAGATGGACAGGAGGCGGTCCAGGCTCTTGACCCTGTCATTCTCGCTTTCCCTCCAGAACCAGCCCGGCCTTATTGAAACGTCTGTTTCAGCAGGAATCCATGCTGCCCCATGGACATTTCCTGTGTTGAGGGTGTCTGTCTTGGGGGAACCGGCGCCTGGGGTGAATCCTTCAGTGTCCAGGCGGCTCCAGTTGGTCTTTCCTGCAATCCCGCTTTCATTGCCTACCCATCTGCAGTCGGGCCCCACGTCGCTGAACATGATGGAGTGGGGGTTGTGGTTTCTGACCACGGAGTGGAACTTTTCCCAGTCATAGACCTGTTTCTTTCCGTTCGGACCTTCACCGTTGGCTCCGTCGAACCATTGCTCGAAAAGAGGGCCGTATTTCCCATGCACGTCGTCGAGGGTAGCTGCAAAAACGTCATTGTATCCGGGAGTACCGTAGTGTGGATCATTCCTGTCCCATGGGGAGATATACACCCCGAACTTGAGTCCTTCCGTCTTACAGGCTTCTTTCAGCTCTGCGAGGACATCCCCCTTGCCGTCCCTCCATGAACTCTTTGCAACTGAATGCGTGCTGTTGAGGCTGGGCCAGAGGCAAAAGCCGTCATGGTGCTTGGCGGTAATGATGATACCCTTGAAACCTGCTGCCTTCGCTGTTTTGGCCCATTGGCCGCAGTCAAGGGCGGTGGGATTGAACATATCCTCAGGTTCCGTGCCGTCTCCCCATTCTTTTCCGCTGAACGTATTGGGACCGAAATGGATGAACATGTTGGTCTCCATCTTCTGCCATTCGACCTGGTCAGCGGTGGGCACGGGACCGTAAGCTGCGGGCGGAGCTGCGGTGCGGCTGCATGATAACGTCAAGGCTATGGCGAGCCCTGCTAGTAAAACACTGTTTCTCATTTGATTGGTCGTATTAGCGTCCTACGATGATCCTTTCGATTCTCCGGGGGACTGATGTCATTATTTCGTATGGTATCGTTCCGAGGATGTCGGCAAGTTCCGATACGGTAGGGTCCTCGCCGAAAATCGTTACGGTGTCGCCGGCCTCGGCAGGCACCCCTGTCACGTCGAGCATGCACATGTCCATGCAGATGTTCCCGATGGTAGGTACCCTGTGTCCGCCGAGATTGAATGATGCGTTACCGCATCCGAGATGGCGGTCAATCCCGTCGGCGTATCCCACCGGTATGGTGGCGATCCTGGTGCCTTCGGGGGCGATATGTCCGTGGCGTCCGTAGCCGATGGTCCCGTCCTCCTGTGTCAATGTCTTTATTTGCAGTACTTTTACCTTAAGGGAGGCGACGGGGGAGAGTTTCGTCCCGGGAAGGGCGCTGATGCCGTATATGCCTATACCCAGGCGGACCATGTCGAACTGGAACTGAGGAAACCTTTCTATCCCTGCAGAATTGAGGATATGGTACATCGGCTTGTAACCAAGGCTTGCGGTGATCCTGTCGGCGTTGCGGGTGAACATGGCAATCTGCCCGAGAGTAAAATCATCCTGCGCGGGATCTTCGGCCGCGGCGAGGTGGGAATAGACCGATTTTACAATCACGAGAGGGCAGTCCTTGAGGAAGGCGAGCACTTCATCCAACTCTGCGGTCATGAATCCCAGCCTATGCATGCCAGTGTCCAGCTTAAGATGGATGGGGAACCCTGTCATACCCCTCTCTTCCAGCACTTTGCACAGCGCTTTCAGGGTGTACATGTTGGGGATCCCGGGTTCGAGCCTGTTCTCGATTATCTCAGGGAAGAAATCCGTTCCGGAGGTGAGGACCAGGATAGGCAGGGTGATACCGGAGCGTCGGAGTTCCATTCCCTCTACCGGGAGGGCTACCGCTAGGTAATCGGCGCCGGCATTCTGCATCATGAGCGCGAACTCCACGGCTCCGTGACCATAGGCATTGGCCTTGACGAGGGTGAGGAGTTTGGTACGCGGCTGCAGCAGTGACCTGAAATACCTGTAGTTCCTGAGGCAGTTGCCCAGGTTCAGCTCCAGTCTTGAAAAATCATTTTCCCTGCTCAGCATCGTTCCGATTAGATTCAGTTACAAATTTATCAAATTTTAAGAAATACTCGAGGATTTTCATTACTTTTGGGAAACAAGAAAAAGGAATTATTATGAATATCGGAATGATTTGGTTTTTGCTTATAGCCGTGATGATTCTCAGCTTTATCGTCCAGACAACGCTGCAGAGCCGTTTCGCCAAATACTCCGGGATAAGGAACCATACCGGGCTCACGGGAGCGGAAGTCGCGACGAAGATGCTGAGGGATAATGGTATTTATGATGTCCAGGTGACCTGTGTCAAGGGGCAGCTTACCGACCATTACGATCCCAGGAGCAAGACCGTAAACCTTTCAGAAAGCGTGTATGGGATGAATTCCATCGCAGCTGCGGCCGTGGCCGCCCATGAATGCGGGCACGCCGTCCAGGACGCAAGGGGTTATGCTCCGCTGAGGCTCCGTTCAGCCCTTGTACCCGTAGTCACATTCGCCAACAATACGGTGCAGTGGGTCCTCCTTGCCGGAATCCTCATGGTCCAGGTGTTTCCCCAGATACTCTGGCTTGGGATAGCCCTGTTCGCCATGACGACCCTCTTCAGCTTCATTACCCTTCCAGTGGAAATAAACGCCAGCCAGAGGGCAGTGGAATGGCTTGACACCAGCGGCATAGCCGACTATCAGACCAGGCCGATGGCCCAGGACGCCCTCAAATGGGCCGCGTACACCTACGTCATCGCCGCGATCGGCTCCCTTGCAACCCTCCTCTACTACATATCCATAGCCAACCGACGTAACTGATTACATATGAACCTTAGATCATTCGCTGCAGCGGCAGCCGCCGTTGCGACCTTTGCTCTCTTTTCGTGCAAAGAATCTTCTCCCGCGTATATGAATCCGGGCCTGAGCGCGGAAAGGCGCACATCCGACCTTCTTTCCAGGATGACGATCGAAGAAAAGGTGGGCCAGCTCGTCTGTCCGCTCGGATGGCCGATGTATGAAAAGGATGAGAACGGGGAGGTCTCCGTATCTGAAAAATATGTGGAGTTCATAGAAAAGACCCACGGCGGAATGCTCTGGGCTACTTTCAGGGCAGATCCATGGACCAAGAAGACTATCGCCAACGGGCTTGATCCCGCCCTTGCGGCGCGGACCTACAATATGATGCAGAAGTATGCCATCGAGCATAGCCGCCTCGGTATTCCCATAATCCTTGCCGAAGAGAGCCCCCATGGCCATATGGCGATCGGTACCACCGTTTTCCCTACCGGAATCGGACTTGCCTCCACCTGGGATCCTGAACTCCTTTCCGAAGTCGGAAGGGTTACGGCCGAGGAACTACGGGCCCAGGGTGCCCACATAGGATACGGTCCAGTCATCGACCTGGCCCGCGAGCCGCGCTGGTCCCGGGTTGAAGAGACATACGGAGAAGACGCCTGGCTCACTTCCACCCTAGCCGCAGGCTACCTTGCGGGATGCAGTCCGTCGCATGTCGGCTGGGACAAGGGGATAATCGCTACTTTGAAGCATTTCGTGGCATATGGCGCCCCCGAAGGCGGCCACAATGGCAATCCCTCCGCCATGCCTGCACGCGACCTCTGGGAGCAGGTGCTACCCACTTTCCGTACGGCAGTAGATTCAGGCTCGCTCAGCCTGATGACTTCATATAACTCATTTGACGGCGTTCCCGCCACATCCAACAAGCTCCTTTTGACAGATGTCCTTCGCGACTCCTGGAAATTCAACGGATTCGTCGTTTCCGACCTTTCCAGCGTCGATGGACTTGCCGGAAGCCACCGTGTCGCCGCAGGTCCGCAGGAAGCGGC
>CACXFP010000184.1 GCA_902766985.1 uncultured Bacteroidia bacterium
GGCGAAGAACTTGGACTGTTTGATTTCAATCCGGTCTATCTGATGACGTATGTATTCGAATCAGAGAGGGAAAAGGAACTCGTGAACGTTTATGGCACTGTCGGGAGTTTCGACCTCAAGCCATCAAACGGGGAAGTCGTGGAGGGAAGATGGTGGACTCCGGAAGAAATTGTCTCCGCGACGGGGACGGGAATCATAACTCCTAATTTCGAGGGAGAGTTCCCCAGGATCCGTCCTTTGATGGAAGCCCTTCTGTGACAATAGATATATGAGAGGGAAACCCATTGATAAATTCGTATCGGACCAGCTTTCTGTATGGCCCCTTGTTTCCGCCAATTACCGTGCACTCAAAGGGGTGAAAACCAGGAGTATGGACATCGGCGGCCTGACCGTTCGGCTCCAGTGCAACCCTTCCAGGATAGGCTCTTCCGATGCCAGGACCGATGCCGAAACGGTCAACAGCAGGAAATGTCTTCTCTGCGCCTCCAACCGCCCGCCACAGCAGGCATCCATCCCGTTCGAAGGCAGGAAGGGCCGCAGATATGACATTATCCTGAATCCTTATCCCATTTTTCCCGGTCATCTCGTTGCCGTGAGGAAAAGGCATGTGCCGCAATCCATCTGGCACAACTTTGTCGACATGCTCGACCTTAGCCGCCAGTATCAGGACCATACGATATTCTACAACGGACCTGCAAGCGGGGCCTCAATTCCAGAGCACCTGCATTTCCAGGCATGTCCGAGGCATTCGACCCCTCTCGAGAATGAGATCGACGGCCTTCTTCCCCATACCTCCAGGCATCAGGACTTCGGGCCTCTGGAATATATGACGTCAATCCAGGACGCCTGGGTCTTCCATTACAAAAAATATCTCCGGGGAATCTTCGCTCTCAGGGCAAAGACGGCGAAATCGATGGCGAAACTGTTCTACAGGGTAATCGACTGTGCCAAGATAAAAGAAGGGGACAAGGAGCCCCGCTTCAACCTCTATGTCTGGTTCACGGACGGAGAATACCGCAGCGTAATCATTTTCCGCGAGAAGCACCGTTCGCACCATTATTTCTCCAAAGGGGAGGACCATCTTACGATGTCTCCGGGCTGCGCGGACATGGCCGGAGTGCTGGTCTGTCCCGTTGGGAGTGAGTATGAAAGGCTGGGTGCGGAGACGGTGAGGGAGATGCTGGACGAGGTATGCATTAGTCCTTCCGACGAGGAAGAGATCATATGGAAACTCCAGCGCCGCCAGCCCAAGATCCAGGTGGGGATCATGTCCGCCAAGGAGATAACATTCGAGATAATCTCCGATGGGGCGGGGCCTCAGAAAGTGTCCTTCAGGGAGGGCAAGATAGATTATAACGGAGTCCTGTATGACGAACTCTTTTTCGGCGGACTTACCCGCTCCGCCATCTTTGCGGAACCCTCGTTCATCCTGTATGGGGTGACCATAGGGAAGCAGTTCCATTGGGAGAGGAAGGTGGACCAGAAGTTCGCCGGAAGGTTGAAATTCATCGTCGAAAACGGGATGGTGACGGCCGTCAACATAGTTGGGGTGGAGGATTACCTGCTCAGCGTCATCTCTTCCGAGATGCGTGCCAGCGCCTCACTTGAGTTCCTTAAGGCCCATGCGGTTATCTCCCGTTCCTGGCTGATGGCCATCGTCTCGCACCGGGGAGCGGAAAGGAAACCTCCCGCCTTCGTCACCGATGCCGCGATGAAGATAAGGACGGAAGCTTCCCTCGTGACATTCCTGGATTCGGTGCGCAATTCTGGAAAGGTGATAGACAGGGAGGCCGGGAAGGAGGTCCCGGAGTTCATTTCCTGGCAGGACCATGAAGACCACAGTCGCTTTGACGTGTGTGCGGACGACCATTGCCAGAGGTATCAGGGACTTACCATGGCCGTGGGGGAGAATGTCCGGAAGGCGGTGGACCAGACCTGGGGTGAGGTCCTCACTTATGGGGGAGAAATCTGCGACGCCCGCTTCTCCAAATGTTGCGGCGGTGTAATGGAAGAGTTCCATTCCTGCTGGGAGGATAAGGAAGTCCCTTATCTGCAGGCGCTTCCGGATACTCCCGGCCATGACCCCGCGAAGGAGCCGTTCTGCAAGAATCCGCCTGCGGAGATACTGTCACAGGTCCTTAACGACTATGACCTCGAGACAAAGGATTTCTATAGGTGGAGCGTCACTTACGAGAAGGGTGAGCTCTCGGAGCTGATTTCCCGCCGCTCCGGCCACATGATTGGTGAACTGGAAGAACTCGTTCCCCTTGAAAGGGGGAAGTCAGGGAGAATCACGAAATTGAAGGTCGTCGGGAGCGCATATTCGATGATTGTGGGCAAGGAACTGGCCATCAGGAGGATACTGTCCGAGTCCCATCTCAAGAGCTCGGCGTTTGACGTAAGCAGGCCAGATGCGGAGCACTTCACCCTTTCCGGGAAGGGTTGGGGCCACGGGGTGGGACTGTGCCAAATCGGGGCCGCCGTCATGGCCGCCCGCGGATACGGCTATAAGGACATCCTGGACCATTATTATCCCGGCGCTGAAATCAAAAGACAACAATAGCTATGGACAATCTGAAAGCCCGCTCTCCCTGGTGGTGGATTCCGACCCTCTATTTCGCGGAGGGCATACCATATTTCATCGTGAACAACATTTCGGTGGTCATGTTCACGAAGATGGGGGTGCCGAACGAACAGATGGCCCTGTTTACCGGCCTTCTGTATCTGCCCTGGACGGTCAAGCCACTTTGGAGTCCCTTCGTGGATATTCTTAAGACGAAGAGGTGGTGGATAGTCGCGATGCAGGCAGTCATGACGGCGGCGTTTGTCCTCCTCGCGTTGTCCCTCCCGCGCCCCGATGCGGCTGCCATGGCCTCCAAGACCGTTCCCGTGAGCCTCTTCACCATCACTCTCGTAATCTTCCTGATCACAGCCTTCGCCTCGGCTACCCATGACATAGCCGCCGACGGTTTTTATATGCTTGCCCTGCCCCAGAAGGAACAGTCTTTCTTTGTCGGTATCCGAAGCACCTTCTACCGTCTGTCATCGATATTCGGGCAAGGGGCCCTGGTGTGGATAGCCGGAACCCTGGAGAAATCGACAGGGGACATCCCTTCCGCCTGGCGCCTTACCATCATCCTGACCGCGGTAATATTCGCCTGCATCACCTTGTATCACGTATTCATAATTCCCCGTCCGGCTTCCGACCATTCCTCTCTCGCCTCGGGCGGAGACAGGTCGGTCCGGTCCGGAGAGATCCTGAGTGAATTCGGCAGGGCTTTCATGACCTTTTTCAAGAAGAAAGGGATCCTGGTTGCGATGCTTTTCCTCCTCCTGTACAGGATTCCAGAAGCTCTGATGCTCAAGATGGTGACCCCCTTCTTCCTGGATCCCGTATCTTCCGGCGGAATGGGCCTGACGACTTCCCAGCTCGGTCTCGTGTACGGGACCGTCGGTGTGATCGCCTTGACCATCGGAGGTATCGTGGGCGGGATTGCGGCCTCCCGTTGGGGACTGCGCAAATCCCTCTGGCCGATGGCGCTCAGCCTCGTCCTTCCCAACATAGTGTATGTATACATGAGTCTTGTCCAACCGTCTTCCCTTTGGCTTTCCGGTACTTGCATCGCCGTGGAACAGTTCGGGTACGGATTCGGCTTCACGGCTTACATGCTCTATATGATTTATTTCGCGGACGGCGAATTCAAAACCTCCCATTACGCGATTTGCACGGCGTTCATGGCGCTCAGCATGATGATTCCCGGCATGTTTGCGGGGTACATCTGGAAATGGCTTGGAGGCTATGTCAATTTCTTCATCATGGTGATGGCATGCTGCCTTGTTAC
>CACXFP010000185.1 GCA_902766985.1 uncultured Bacteroidia bacterium
ATGTCACCTAAGTGGAAACCCGGAAAGCAGAGGGACCGTGCTGTAAAGGTTACCTACACCTTCCCTGTGATATTCCAGTTGAGATAAACTGAGGTTCAAACAAGATAAGGCCGTCCCCAACCGGATGGCCTTTTTTTGACACGAAAGATGGAAGAAAACAAACTGGAAACGGCTGTATTCGTAGGAGTAATAAGACAGGGAGACAGCGAAAGGAAAGTCTTCGAGTATCTCGATGAACTAGAATTCCTTGCTCTCACCGCAGGAGTCAGAGGCGAAAAAAAATTCGTCCAAAGGCTGGACAGGCCACTTTCATCCACCTATGTAAGATCCGGAAAGCTTAAGGAAATCGCCGATTATTGCGAAGAAAACGAAATCAACTATGTTATCTTCGACGATGAACTTTCCGGAATGCAGCAGAGGAACATTGAAAAAGAAATAAAGTCAAGCGCTGTCATTGACCGGACAAGCCTGATCCTGGAAATATTCGCGCAGAGGGCAAAGACTTCCTACGCAAAGATGCAGGTAGAACTCGCGAGATATAATTATATGCTCCCGCGTCTTGCCGGAATGTGGACCCATCTTGAAAGGCAGAGAGGAGGACGAGGCACGAGGGGTGGTATGGGTGAAACCCAGATCGAGGCTGACCGCCGGATTGTCAAGGAAAGGATAACAAGACTCAAGGAACAGCTCCGGAAAGTGGACAGGCAGATGGCTACCCAGAGAAGCAATCGCGGACAGTTGGTGAGGATTTCCCTGGTAGGATATACCAATGTAGGAAAGAGTACTATAATGAATCTCCTTTCTAAATCGGATGTCTTCGCTGAGAATAAGCTTTTCGCAACCCTGGATACCACTGTCAGGAAGGTTGTCATAGAGAATGTTCCTTTTCTTCTCAGCGATACCGTGGGTTTTATCAGGAAACTTCCCACACAGCTGATTGAAGCATTCAAGAGCACCCTTGACGAAGTCCGGGAAGCCGACATCCTTGTCCATGTGGTGGATATCTCCCATCCGGGATTCGAGGAGCAGATGCAGGTCGTTGAGAATACCCTTAAGGAGATAGGAGCAGGAAACAAGCCGGTATATGTAGTATTCAACAAGATCGATGCTTATACCTATGAGGAGTATGACGAATTCTCACTCAAACCTAAGGATGAAAGCAACTATACGCTTGAAGAACTGAAAAACAGTTGGATAGCAAAGGAAAAGACCCCTTGCATCTTCATATCGGCAAAAGAAAAAACAGGCCTTTCCAAACTCAGGAACGACCTGTATAAAATGGTTTCGGAAATACATGCCGGCCGCTGGCCGTTCAATAATTTCCTATACTGATTCTTTTATAATCTATTATTGTCTGAATTTAGCCTTCAGGAATTCGCGGTTCAGACGGGCGATGTGATCGACGGATATACCCTTGGGGCATTCCATCTCACAGGCACGGGTATTCGTGCAGTTTCCGAATCCGAGTTCATCCATCTTGGCAACCATAGCCCTGGCCCTGGCCGCCGCTTCAGGACGTCCCTGAGGAAGAAGGGCAAGTGAACTTACCCTCGCTCCGACGAAGAGCATTGCCGATCCGTTCTTGCAAGTAGCCACGCAAGCTCCACAACCAATGCAGGCAGCGGCATCCATGCTCTTTTCGGCCGTCTCGTGAGGAATAAGTATATTGTTGGCGTCCTGCGCAGAACCTGTGCGGACTGAAATGAATCCTCCTGCCTGGAGAATCTTGTCAAATGCTCCGCGATCTACCACAAGGTCCTTGATAACAGGGAAGGCTGCGCTCCTCCAAGGCTCTACTGTAATGGTAGCTCCATCCTTGAAATGACGCATGAAGAGCTGGCAGGTGGTAACATGGTCGTCAGGTCCGTGTGCACGGCCGTCAATATAAAGGGAACATGCTCCGCATATTCCTTCACGGCAGTCATGGTCAAAGGAAACCGGACCGCTGTGACCTTTCTCGAAAGCTACAGGATCCTGGCCTTCATGGATAAGTTGCTCATTAAGGATATCGAGCATTTCAAGGAAAGAAGCGTCTTCCTCTATCCCCGAAATATGATAAGTCTCGAAATGTCCCTTAGCCTTGGCGTTCTGCTGACGCCATATCTTCAAGTTGAATTCCATAATCCTTAGTCTTTATAATTTCTGGTCTTCACCTCAATAAACTCATATTTAAGCGGTTCCTTATGGAGTTCGGGAACTTTTCCTTCGCCTTTATACTCCCAGGCGGCAACATACATGAAGTTTTTGTCATCACGTTTGGCCTCGCCTTCTTCGGTCTGGCTTTCCTCGCGGAAATGTCCTCCGCAGGACTCCTGCCTGTTAAGGGCGTCGTAAGCCATCAGTTTTCCTATCTCAAGGAAATCAGCAAGCCTTATGGCCTTCTCAAGTTCCTGATTGAATTCGAACTGGCTTCCGGGAATACATACGTCAGACCAGAATTCCTTCTTAAGTTCGTCTATCTTTTCGATAGCTGTCTTAAGACCGGCTTCCGTACGTGCCATTCCAACATAATCCCACATTATGTTTCCAAGTTTCTTGTGGATGGAATCAACGCTCTGATGACCCTTGATGGCAAAGAGTCTGTCAATCTTTTCCTGGACTTCCTTTTCCGCATCGTCAAACTCCTGGGTATGGACATCGGTCTTAGGCTCGGCAAACTTATGGGAAAGATAGTCGCCGATTGTAACAGGAAGAATGAAATAACCGTCAGCCAGACCCTGCATAAGGGCTGATGCTCCGAGACGGTTTCCGCCATGATCAGAGAAGTTGGCCTCTCCAATTGCATACAGGCCTGGAACAGTGGTCTGAAGGTCATAGTCTACCCATATGCCTCCCATGGTATAATGGATGGCGGGATATATCATCATAGGTTCCTCCCAAGGGGAAGAATTGGTAATTTTCTCATACATGTCGAAGAGGTTTCCGTATCTCTCGGCAACCCTCTGGTGTCCAAGGCGCTTTATGGCATCTCCGAAATCGAGGAACACTGCCTGTCCTGTCTCGTTCACTCCATAGCCGGCATCGCACCTTTCCTTTGCAGCACGTGAAGCCACGTCTCGGGGAACGAGGTTTCCGAAAGCGGGATACCTGCGCTCGAGATAGTAATCACGCCTGTCCTCGGGAATCTCAGAAGCCTTGATTTCATGATTGCGAAGTTTCTTCACATCATCAAGGTTGTTGGGAACCCATATACGGCCGTCGTTACGCAGGGACTCAGACATGAGCGTAAGCTTGCACTGCTGGTCTCCGTGGCGGGGAATGCAGGTAGGATGTATCTGCGCGAAGCAGGGATTTGCGAAGTACGCACCCTTCTTGTAGCACTGCCAGGCCGCTGAACCATTGCTGTTCATGGCATTGGTAGAAAGGAAATAGGTGTTTCCATATCCTCCGGTCGCAATGACAACGGCGTGGGCGCCGAACCTTTCAAGTTTTCCGGTAACCAGGTTCCTGGCTATGATTCCCTTGGCCTGACCGTCAACTATGACGAGGTCCATCATTTCGTAACGGGGATAGCTGGTAACCGTTCCCGCCGCGATCTGACGGTTAAGAGCCGCATAGGCTCCGAGAAGGAGCTGCTGGCCGGTTTGTCCCCTTGCATAGAATGTACGGCTCACCTGTACACCTCCGAAAGAACGGTTTGCGAGATATCCGCCATATTCACGGGCAAAAGGAATTCCCTGTGCCACACACTGGTCTATAATGGCCGCACTTACCTCGGCAAGGCGATATACATTTGCCTCCCTTGAACGGTAATCACCTCCCTTTATAGTATCATAGAAGAGACGATACACGGAGTCGTTGTCATTCTGGTAATTCTTCGCAGCATTTATACCTCC
Organism: uncultured Bacteroidia bacterium; assembly: GCA_902766985.1. Taxonomy (GTDB): domain Bacteria; phylum Bacteroidota; class Bacteroidia; order Bacteroidales; family UBA932; genus Cryptobacteroides. The sequence goes on from CACXFP010000185.1 coordinate 3,837, forward strand.
CTGCGCGGCAATCGAATGGGCCCTTCTGGGAGAATCACTGATACAGAAAACCTTCACATTGTAGCCAAGCTCACCAAGGGAAGCAGCTGCGGAAGCGCCGCCGAGGCCTGTACCTACGACGATGATTTCGAGTTTCCTCTTGTTGTTGGGGCTGACAAGGCGAATTTCCGACTTACGTTTGGTCCATTTTTCAGCCAAAGGTCCGTCGGGAATCTTGGAAATTAATTTATCGGCCATTTTATAATTAATTATTGTGTGTCAGAAAACAAGTCTGCAATTTTAGTCATTTTTATCGGATTCCACAATCCAAACACGCCATTTAGAACAAAGAACCTGTACTTGAATCATCTTTTTGCGGTATCTCCGACTGCAGGCCAAGATGTTCATAAGCTTTTTCAGTTGCTATCCTGCCTCTCGGGGTCCTGGCAATGAACCCTTCCTTGATAAGGAATGGCTCGTAAACCTCCTCGAAGGTTCCCTGGTCTTCACTGATCGATGTTGCTATGGTGGTGGCTCCTACCGGTCCCCCTTTGAAATTGGTTATTATGGTTCTAAGTATTTTATTGTCAATCGCATCAAGTCCTCGCTTGTCTATTTTGAGCTTGTCCAGGGCGTACCTTGCGATCTTAAGGTCTATGTGTCCGTCTCCTACCACCTGGGCGAAATCCCTGACCCTCTTGAGAAGGGAGTTGCAGATCCTGGGTGTCCCCCGGCTCCTGAGGGCGACCTCCCTTGCAGCATCCCCGTCTATGCCTATCCCGAGGATAGATGCGCTTCTCTTTACAATCTTCACGAGATCATCCGTGTCGTAATACTCGAGTGCACAGTTTATTCCGAATCTCTCGCGAAGAGGGGCAGTAAGAAGTCCGCTCCTGGTCGTGGCCCCTACAAGGGTGAAAGGATTGAGATTGATCCTGACCGATCTGGCCCCCGGTCCCTTGTCTATCATTATATCGATGACATAATCCTCCATTGCTGAGTAGAGATACTCCTCAACTTCAGGAGAAAGCCGATGGATCTCATCAATAAAAAGCACATCCCCCCTGTCCAGGGAAGTAAGGAGACCGGCAAGGTCCCCAGGCTTGTTTAGGACGGGTCCGGAGGTTATTTTCATGCCCACACCCATTTCATTCGATATGATGTGAGCAAGCGTTGTTTTCCCAAGTCCCGGTGGCCCATGGAAAAGCACGTGGTCGAGGGCTTCATCCCTCAATTTTGCAGCCTTTATGTAAATATCAAGATTTGAGACTATTTCGCTCTGTCCTGTGAAATCGGTCAGTTCCTGCGGCCGTATTATTCCGTCCAAATCCTTATCTTTGTCGTCACCTGCGACATGAGGGTCGAATTCACTCATTCCTGCCATAGATTTTATTCATACAAATATACTCTTTATTTATTTAAGTTTGTTTTTTGTGTTACTGATGTTGAAATGTTGATAAGTGACTTAAATAATTGATTTTTAAAAAGTAAAGAGATAAATTAATTGTTTGTTCCCCTGTTGGGATTTTATTGATCCTTTGTTGAAAAGAAAAAGGATGAAATTACAAACAGAAAAATTGATGTTATAAACAGGTTTATAAACAACTTTTCAACAGGCAAAGAAAGGTGAATGAAAATGTAAAAATATCCACAGGGTCTTCTAAACTACTGGAAGATAGTATATTAAAAAAAAAGGAGACGTACTGTAGGGGGCTTTTCCTTTCTGCAAGATGGTTTGTACTGTCACAGGTGGTAAAAAAAGGTTTCCATCTTGTAATACTGCCAACCGCGGAAGCAGCCGAGTATTGTTCTTCTGACCTATACAATCTTATAGAAGGAGACAGGGTATTCTTCCTTCCTGATTCGGGAAACGGAGTGGAAAGGAGCAATCATAAGGCTTCCCTTATGGTCCAGCGTACATCCGCAATAGAGAAGATAACATCAAATAAAGGGGATACGTGTGTTTTTGTGACCTATCCCCAGGCCCTTTCAGAAAAGGTTCCGGCAAAAAATGACCTTGATGAAAAACTTTTTACGATAGAAAAAGGCCAGGAGATTTCCCACGATGAAATAAAAGAAAGATTGTTAGGGGAAGGATTTGAAAAGACGGATTTTGTTTCCCGTCCGGGACAATTTGCCGTACGAGGTTCCATAATAGATATTTTTTCCTTTTCTTCCAACAATCCATACAGGTTGTCGTTCTTTGGGGATGAAGTAGAAAAAATCCACGTGTTCGACTGCAATACCCAACTTTCAAAGGAAGAGGTTGAAAAAGCAGGGATAATGCCGGACATATCCGAAGAAAAAACCGGCAAAGAAGGGGAAAGCCTTGTGAGCCTGCTGTCGGTTTTTCCTGAAGATACCACTGTGTGGCTGGATTCTTCCGATATGTACAGGAAAGAGGAATTTTTCGGAGAACTCACCCCTTTCAGAAAGGTTTTCATCGATGTTCCACTGTCCGTGGATACCGAGGGGCGCAATGTCATAGGATTCGGGATAAGCCCCCAACCGGTATTCAACAAGAACTTTGAACTTCTTTCCGGAGACATCAGGTCAAGGATTGAACACAATTATAAGGTATATATATTTTCAGACAAGGCTTCCCAGATAGACAGACTTAAGGGAATCCTTGGCCAGGAGGACGGAATCCTTCCGGAATTCGTATCAGGAAAGAATATACATTCCGGATTCATTGATGCTGAGGACAGGGTTTGCTGCTACTCTGACCACGAGATTTTCGACAGGTTCCACAGGGTCAGGATACGCAGGACGGTGGAAAAGAGTGAACAATTGACAATCAACGATCTTAATGCCTTCAATATAGGGGACTACATCGTCCATATAGATCATGGAATAGGTGTTTTCGGAGGACTTGTCAGGATGAAGGACGACAAGGGAAGGATGCATGAGGTAGTAAAACTCATATATAAGGACGGTGACATAGTGTTCATTTCGGTTCATTCCCTGAACAAGATATCCCGTTTCCGCGCAAAAGACGGAGAGGCTCCGAAAATAAGCAAGCTGGGATCAAAATCCTGGCAGACGCTGAAAACAGGGGCAAAGTCTAAGATCAAGGATATTGCCAAGGATCTCATCCAACTCTATGCCAAGAGGAAAGCGTCGAAAGGTTTTGCTTTTTCTCCCGATACATACATGCAGGATGAACTTGAGTCTTCTTTTATGTATGAGGATACTCCTGATCAGGAAAAGGCAACCAAAGCAGTCAAGGAGGATATGGAGGACAGGAGTCCCATGGACCGCCTGGTTTGCGGTGATGTAGGTTTTGGAAAGACGGAAATTGCCATCCGGGCAGCTTTCAAGGCGGTTTCCGACAATAAGCAGGTTGCTGTCCTCGTTCCGACCACAATCCTTGCGATACAGCATTACAACACTTTCTCTTCAAGACTGAAGGATTTTCCCGTGAACATAGAATACGTAAGCCGGCTGAGGAGCGCGAAACAGATTAAGGAAATCCAGGATAAGGTTGCAAGCGGGAAGACAGATATTCTTATAGGAACGCATAAGATTTTAGGTAAAGGCTTTGAATTCAAGGACCTTGGATTGCTTATCATAGACGAGGAGCAGAAATTCGGAGTGAGTGCAAAGGAAAAGCTCCGGGAAATGAAACTTTCCGTAGATACCCTTACCCTCACTGCGACTCCGATACCGAGAACCCTCCAGTTTTCCCTTCTCGGAGCACGCGACCTTTCCATTATCAACACTCCGCCGCCAAACAGGATTCCCGTCCAGACCGAGATAATCCTTTTCAACCAGGAAGAAATAAAAAGCATCATCAATTATGAGCTTAACCGCGGAGGCCAGATATTCTTCCTCCACAACAAGGTAGAGGAGCTTCCTTCAATAAGGGAAATCCTGCACCGTCTCGTTCCCGACATGAGGATAGGCATGGCTCATGGACAGATGCCTCCCAGGGAGATGGAAGACACGATGCTGGGCTTCATAAAAGGAGAATATGACCTCCTTCTCTGCACGACCATAATAGAGAACGGACTGGACATTCCGAACGTCAACACCATAATAATAAACCAGGCGCAGAACATAGGGCTTTCCGACCTGCATCAACTCCGCGGCAGGGTGGGAAGATCCAACAAGAAAGCCTTCTGCTACCTTATAGTTCCTCCGCTCGCAACCGTTACAGACGAGGCCCGCCGCCGTCTCAAGGCAATAGAGGAATTTTCAGATCTCGGCAGCGGATTCAACATCGCAATGCAGGACCTTGACATCCGCGGGGCGGGCAACCTGCTTGGTGCCGAGCAGAGCGGATTCATTATGGATATGGGTTATGAAACCTATCAGAAGATTCTCCAGGAAGCCCTTGAAGAACTTGGAGTTGAGACAGGCATAACCACAAAGACGACAAAGGATGAATTCCACGTGGATTGCACCATAGAAACCGACCAGCCTGCACTCATCCCGGACAGCTATATAGATATAACTGCAGAAAAGATAAGGATATACAAGCAGCTGGATTCCATGTCGTCCGATAAAGAACTGGAGTTGATGAAAGAAAGGATGGAAGACAGGTTCGGACCTGCGCCCAAGGAGTTTGACAATCTTATCAATGTAGTTAAAATCAGGAACATGGGGGGAAAGCTTGGTTTTGAGAAGATAATAGTGAAAAACGGGATGATGATCCTCTTCTTCGTCGGAAACCCCATGTCGGCATACTACAATTCCCCCGTTTTCGAGAGGGTCCTTACGAAGGTGAATTCAAATCCGCTTTCATTCAATCTTAAACAGAATGAGAACAAATTGAAGATAGTCACAAGAGGGGTGGATACCCTAGGGAAGGCTCTCGACGTTTTGCAAAAGATATCATAAAAGAGTAAATTTACAGGATAAATACGAAGAGGTTGTCGAAACTTTTGATTGAAATAGGCAATACGGCCCTCAAGGCCGCCTGGGCTGAGGGTATGACCCTTGGGCGGACTTACCGCTACCAAGGGGAAAAGCCGATGGAATTCATAACCGAAATCACTGCAAGGGAAAAGCCTTCCGTAATGGTGATTTCTTCCCAGTATGACATATCCCCTGCAGACGAAAAAAGGCTCATGGGAGAATGCGGCACCCTCGTTGTCCTTGATTCCAACCACACTTCAATACTTGAACATTACGGACTTCCGTCTTTCCTTTCTTTTGACAGGGCGGCCAACATCCTTGCAGCCAGATATTTATTCAAGGGAAAGGGATGTATCCTCTTCGACCTCGGGACGACTATGACGGTAGATTTCCTGTCCGCCGGCGGGGAATATGAAGGGGGAAACATTTCGCTTGGATGCCGTACCAGATTCAAGGCTCTCAACCGTTATTCAAAGGCCCTTCCTCTCATAAACAATCCTTCCCAGACGGTTCCCCTCGGAATGTCCCTGAGGTCTTCCATGGAATCAGGGGTTGTTTCGGGCATAATGTTTGAAATAGAAGGGTACGCGGCGTCCCGGCCAGACAGCCTTGTCGTATTCACCGGCGGAGACGCGAATTATTTTGCAAAATGGATGAAAAGTTCCATCTTTGTGGTTTGCAACCTGGTCCTGATTGGTTTGGCCCTGATTGCTGAAGGATATGAAGAGAAAGTTGATTAACAGAATTCTGATAGTTGCCGGTCTTCTTGCGGGAGGCCTTGTCGCGTATTCCCAGGAGACGGAGGGAACGTTCAGTGCTTTCTCCCCTTATTCCATCTACGGCGTCGGAGATATAGCGAAAGGCACCACATCTTTCAACTCCAGCATGGCCGGCGTGGGAATTGCAACAAGGAACAGCCGGTTCGTCAACACGATGAACCCTGCGGCGGTAACGGCAAGGGACAGCCTATCCTTCATGGCCGACGCTTCCCTCGCCCAAAAGAACAACTTCTTTTCCCAGGGCGGAGTCAATTCGGTAAACAACACCGTCAACTTCAACAATTTCGCGGTGTCGTTCCCGATATACAGGAGGTACCTTGACTTCTATGCAGGGATTACCCCTTACAGTTCAGTAGGATACAATGTTTCGCACCCCATCACCGATCCGTCTTTTGTCGGAATGGCTGGAAACGTGACATACACGTCAAAGGGCAATGGTTCGGTCAACAGCATTTATTTCGGGGCCGGCAGCCAGCTTACCCGCAGACTGTCCGTCGGAGTCGAGGGAATCTATTATTTCGGAAAACTCACCAAAGCCACGACGATGGAGTTTTCAAACTCTTCGTTCCGGGCTATCCACAGCGGCCATGAACTCGTACTCAGGGGCCTGACGGCGAAGTTCGGCGCCCAGCTTGAAGTTCCGATGGGAGAGTCTTCGACCATGACAGTAGGAGCCACGTACAAGTTGGGGACCAATATGAGAGGATACAACAAGGATTATATCATTGCATCCATCTCGTCGGCCTATGACACCGTGAAGTTCAACCAGGACACCCTGCACAGGATGAAGGACAAGGTCAAGTTCGCCGACGAACTGGGAGTCGGGATCAACTTCAGGGGTGGAGACAAATGGACAGTTGAAGCCAACTATATCAGGTCGAATACGAAACCTTGCGGATATTCTTCCACGACCGGTTTCAAGAACGAATCCGAAAGTATCCGGTTCACTTCCGGAACTTCCCAGTCTGTCCGCATCGGCGCGTCCTATGTTCCGAACAGGAATGATATCCGTTACTACATGAGGAGGGTCATATACCGCGGCGGAGTATATTGGGACCAGGCTTATTACAAGGTTAACGGCAACAACGTAAATACTTACGGAATAACGTTGGGAGCTTCTTTCCCCGTGAGCAGGACAAGGAATTACCTGAATGTGGCCGTGGACCTCGGACAGCGTGGCACGAAAGATGATAACCTCATAAGGGAAAGGTTCATTAACTTTACGGTTGGTATAAATATTTTTGACATCTGGTTTATAAAACCCAAATATGATTAACGATATGAAAAAGTTAGCTTTGGCAATTCTGGGCGTTGCGATGCTCCTGTCGGGCGTCAATGTTTCCGCTCAGGGAAAATATGGAAAGGACAGCGCCGAGTGCATCAAGTACCTTTCCTACTACAAGGACTACTTCAAGCAGAAGAGCTACAATGACGCCCTTCCCAACTGGAGGAAGGCGTTCCGCCTCTGCCCTCCTACGGCGAGCCAGAACATGCTTCTTGACGGTACCACCTTGTTGAGGAACGTCATCAGGACTGAAAAGGACGCTGCTAAGAGGCAAGCGATAATAGATACCCTTCTCAGCATCCATGACATCAGGGCCCAGTACTATCCCAAATATGCTGTTACTGCCCTCAACAACAAGGGACTTGACGCGTCTAACCTCATCAAGGACGATCCGGACAAGCTTTACAGCATCTACCAGGAGGTGATTGCCGCCAACAAGGAACAGACCCGTCCCGGCCTGGTCCTTCTCAACATGGACGCCACCATCAAGCGTTTCCAGGACGGCAAGCTCACCACCGACGATGTCCTCAAGACCTACGAGAGTTCACTGTCCCTGCTCGACAGCGCCCCTATCAAGACTGATTCCGACGCAGAGCAGAGGAACAATGCCAGGGCAGATCTTGAGAACCTGTTTATAACCAGCAAGGTAGCCTCCTGCCAGGATCTTCTGAGCCTCTTCACTCCCCGTTTCGAAGCCAATCCCAACGATATGGATCTGGTCAACAACATAGTGAAGATGCTGGCCATCACCGAGGATTGCACCGACAACGACCTTTTCCTCAAGGCCGTGAC
>CACXFP010000186.1 GCA_902766985.1 uncultured Bacteroidia bacterium
ATCGACCCCAACCCTATCGTGGACTATAAGAAATGGTCCATACATGACGGGAAATTCTATCTGGACGGGAAATGGAAGTTCCTCAAGATCGGCAAGCCCCTCATCAACTACGCCGATGCCGCCGCGGTCGACGACCTCATTTCAAAACTCGACGTCATCCGGAAAAAGCACTATGATGCCATTGAAATGAACTGCTACTGGCACCATTTCGATCCGGATGGAGACGGCGTCGTCAGTTCCACGGCCGTAGCATCGCTGAACAGGATCATCAACGCGATCTATGAAAAGGGGATGTACCCCTGCCTCTCCGTCGAAACATACGCAGTGGGCGGAGGCCAGATCCCTGCAGGATTCTGGAGCCGCTTCCCCGATGCGGAAGCCATCGACAGCGAAGGGAACAAAGTCTCAGACACCGAATACGGCTTCGGCGGCAAGGTAATCTCCATTTTCCACGAGGGGTACCGGGAAACTGTCCACAACTACATCAAGAGCCTCGCCACCCAGATCGACACGCGGAAGATCCTCTGGTTCGAGACCACCGTCGAGCCGCAGTACATGGGCACCATTTCCCTGAGTTACGATGCCGCCGCCCGCGCTGAGTACAACAAATGGAGGGCGGAGAACAACATCACCGACGCCGCCTCGCAAATGCCCGAGACATTCCCCATCCCGGCATCATTCGTCAACAATGCCACCTGGAACAAATTCAGGGCCCAGTTCCTGGCCAAATGGGTGAATGAGGACGCCGCGGCCTACAGGTCCGTCGCCGGAGAGAACGCGTACGTGGCAGTCGACTACCTGGATGCAACGGAATCTTCCATGCAGAACAGGGACGGCAACCCGATCGAATTCCTGACAGCGCTGACCTGCCCGAACATCATCCAGGTCAACTGGCATTTCACCAACGGGGCTCCCAACCAGAAAGCCTATGACAGGGTTTACCAGGTCAAGAATGCAACCCATCGGGACTGGGCGGTCAGCGAGCACATGACCCTCAACGGAAGCGACTATAACTTCGCCGCTTCCGTCATCGACAAGCTCCTCATGAACACCCTCAACCAAGGCACGAGGCTGGGATGGGAATTCGTCAACATCCTGCCGAATTCAAATGACAATTTCTGCCTGTACAAGAGCGACTACTCCCCGAAGTCTGCCATGAAGAGGGTTGACGACTACTGGGGTTACTGGATGCACATGGTGGAAGAAATAGAGTCACAGCATTGATGCATATGTCCAGAAGAATCCTCCAGGCGCTTGCCATAGCCATCTGCCTTCTGTCTTCCTGCGGGGGAGACGGAAAGGAAGACATTCCGGATCCCAAGGACGAGCCCAAGTCCAAATCAGACTATCCAGACCCCGGAGTCGAGAAGAATCCCCTTGTGGATTACACCAAATGGTCCATACACGACGGGAAATTCTATCTTGACGGGAAATGGAAGTTCCTCAAGATAGCCAAGCCCCTCACGATCACGAGCAATCCTCCGGAAGCCCAGGAGATTATCGATGAACTGGACGACATGGCCAGGTACCACTACAACACCGTGGAAATCTGCTGCTCATGGGACTGGTACGATACTGACGGCGACGGACATCTGGACAAGTCTGTGGAACCGCTGAGGAAAGTCGTGGACGCCGTCTATGCCAAGGGTATGTATCCTTGCATAAATCTGGGCAATTATTCCGTCGGAGGGAACGGTGTCCCCGAAGGCTTCTGGTCCTCTCACGGGGATGAAGTCTATGCTGTTGACCGCAACGGGAAACTGGTGACGGACACCGAATACGGTTTCGGCAGCAAGGTAGTATCCCTCTTCAATGAGGACTACCTCAAGGCCAGCCGGCAGTACATTAAGGAGATAGCAGAAGCCCTGGACCTGAACAAGGTGCTTTATGTCGAAACGACGGTTGAGCCGCAGTATATGGGCGCCATCGCGTTGGACTACAGCGAAAACGCCAGGAAGGCATACAATGAATGGAGGACACGCAACGGCATCACCGACCCTTCCTCCGAGATGCCGGAGACCTTCCCCATTCCCGATTCGTTCGTACAGAACAAGACCTGGAACAGGTTCAGGGCCCAGTACCTGGCCGAATGGGTCAACGGAGACGCAGCCGCATGGCGCTCAGTAGCGGGGAAAAACGCTTATGTCGCCGTCGACTATCTCGAAACTGACGGAGGGGAGATGTACCTCCGGAACGGGGACAGCGAGGAATTCCTGAGGAACCTGACTTGCGCGAACATCATCCAGGTCAACTGGCACTGGAAATTCACAACCGGAAGTCCCAACCAGGCCGCCTATGACCATGTTTACAATATCATGAGGGAAACCGGAAGGGACTGGGCCGTCAGCGAACACATGACCTTCAACGGAAGCGACTACGGTTTTGCGGAATCCACCCTTGACAGGATCCTGGAGAACACACTCTGCAACGGAACCCGTTTCGGCTGGGAATTCACCAACTACCGGTATTCTACGAAGGACAATTTCACCCTTTACGACTCGCAGGGGAAACCCAAGAGGGTAATGCGGGCAGTCGACGATTATTGGGGCTACTGGCTGCACAGGATTGAAGAAATCGAGAACCAGAAATCCGGATCCTAACCGTAATGGCAAGAAAACAAACCTCCTTACTCCTCTGTCTCACGGCATTCCTTTTCATTTTCACGGCATGCCGCCAAAGCTCAGGGCTGTCCTCCTATGTGGACCTGTTCCAGGGCACTTCCGGATACGGCCACTGCCATCCCTGCGCCTCCTGGCCCTTCGGCATGGTGTCCGTGGGACCGCAGACCGGCAACTGCGCCTGGGAATACACGGGCGGCTACCAGTATCCCGACACCACCCTTCAGGGCTTCAGCCACAACAGACTGAACGGAGTCGGCAGTTCCGACCTCGGCGACCTGCTCATACTTCCCTTCGCCGAAGGCAGCTTAACCGACTCGTGGACGAGTCATTTCGACAAGAAGAGCGAGAAGGCTGAGCCGGGCTGGTACAGCGTATACATGGATGAGGCAGGAGTCCTCGCAAGCATGGTGGCCACAGAGCACTGCGCCCTCGAAAGCTTCATTTTTGACCAGCCGGACAAGGCGAGGATGCTTGTGGACCTCCAAAGCGGAATAGTTTCCAGGCCGGAAAGGCTTCCCGTGAAGGTGCGCCAGTCCACACACGACACATCCAATCCCTACAGGCTGACCGGAAAGACGCTCACAAAGGGCTGGGTGAACAGGACTTACTACTACTGCATGGAATTCGATGCCCCGTACACCGTGGAGAGCGTCCTGCCAAAAAGGGATTCTTTGGAAAACGGTTCCAGGATGGTCCTCGCATTCGACCTGAAAGGAAAAGAACTGAAGGTCAAGGTGTCCATCTCCCGTGAAAGCGTGGAAGGAGCGATTGCCAACCTTGCGGCGGAAGTGCCCGGCTGGGATCTCGCAAAGGCCCGCAAAGACGTCGCGGCGCAGTGGGAATCCCTGTTCTCAAGGATCCTGATAGAAGGCACCGATGTGCAGAAGGAGATGTTCTACAGCGCGATGTACAAGCTGTTCATCCACCCTGACAACGTCGCAGATGCAGGAAAGAAGCCTCATTATTCCACCTTCTCCCTGTGGGACACCTACCGCGCCGCCCATCCGCTCTACACCCTTATCGCACCCGACAAGGTGGACGATTTCGTAAACTCGATGCTGGACCAGTACGACGAGCAGGGCTTCCTTCCCATCTGGTCGCTCTGGGGAATCGAGAACTACGGAATGATCGGAGACCATGCCGTCCCGGTCATCGTGGACGCCTACCTCAAGGGATTCAAGGGCTTCGACGCGGAAAGGGCATATGAGGCCGTGAAGACCTCCCTGACCACTCCCGAACCCAAGACAAACTGGACCCTTTACGACAAATACGGCTATTTCCCCTTCGACCTCGTGAAGGAAGAAAGCGTTTCCAGGACACTGGAATGCTGCTATGACGACTACTGCGCCTATCTCTTCGCAAAGGCCCTCGGAAAAGAGGAAGACGCCGCCTTCTTCCTGAAAAGGGCGGGATATTACCGCAACCTTTTCGACCCCGGAACGAAACTGATGCGAGGAAAGGACACCAAGGGACAGTGGAGGACTCCTTTCAACCATTTCATGGCATCACACGCCAGTACGGCAGGCGGCGACTACACGGAAGGGAATGCCTGGCAGTACACCTGGCATGTCCAGCATGACGTCCCCGGGCTCATCGGCCTCATCGGAGGAGAGGAAGCCTTCTGCACCAAGCTGGACACCCTCTTCACGATCAGCCGCGACATCAGCAACGGCGGTTTCAGCGACGACGTCACAGGACTTATCGGACAGTATGCCCACGGCAACGAACCGAGCCACCACGTAGCCTATCTCTACGCCCTGGCCGGCCGTCCCGAGCGCACCCAGGAGCTTATCCGCACAATCTGCGAGACCCAATACAATCCAGGCCCTGAAGGACTCTGCGGCAACGACGACTGCGGCCAGATGTCAGCCTGGTACATTTTCTCCATGCTCGGATTCTATCCCGTCAATCCCTGCGGCGGCGACTATGTCATAGGCGCTCCCCAGCTGCCGTCGGCGACCATCTTCCTGCCTGAAGGCAAGACGCTCAAGGTCGTCGCGCAGAATCTCTCAGAGGGGAACAAATACGTGAAGGAGGTCATCCTGAACGGGAAGACCGTGGAAGGTCCCGTACTCCGCCACGCCGACCTCGTAAAAGGCGGCGAACTCAGGTTCATCATGACGGCGGAACCGACAGGGACAAGGCACTGACGGACTATTTCCTAAGCGTAATCACGGTGTAGGAGAACCTGGGGAAGGTGTATTCCATCTTCCTGCCGGACTTGACGGTTCCGGTGACAGGAGCGACGGCGGTCTTGTCTTCCTCGGTGTTGTAGTCAGTGAGTTCGCAATCTCCGATGGTCCAGGTCTCAGCCTTACCGCGCGGACGGAAGCCCTCCACGTCGATAACCGCTTTCTGGGGGCCATCGGCCAGGTTTACGACAAAGATTCTGAGCATGTCGCCGGCTTCGTCGGCCTTTGCGAGTACATCCAGTAGCCGGTCGTCGCTGCTGGAACTCTCCAGCACGACGGGGAGCCAGGGAGAAGACATCATTTCGTCTTCATAAGCCGAAGGCTGGAACCAGATGGCGTCGCTTGTGTAGTG
>CACXFP010000187.1 GCA_902766985.1 uncultured Bacteroidia bacterium
CATCCTCCTCGCTCCCCTGGTGAGGGGCCGCAAGGGCCACTACCGCGAATTGTTCGACCAGCTGAGGCGCCGCGGCTTCACCCAGGTTCGCATCGACGGGAAAATCCAGGACCTGGTCGGAGTGGATGCCCTGGACCGCTACAAGGTACACTTCATCGAACTGGTGGTGGACAAGATGAAGCCACGAAAGGAAGATTCGGCACGGATCAGGAGTTCGGTTATGACGGCCCTCGGTGCAGGGAAAGGCTCTCTCGCCATACTTAACACCGAATCCGGGGAACTCCGGCATTACTCGAAGCATCTCGTCGACCCGGACAGCGGCGTCTCCCTCCAGGAGCCCCAGCCCCATTCGTTTTCCTTCAACTCCCCCGAAGGATACTGCCCCCACTGCAAGGGCCTCGGCACCATCGTCGACGTCGACATCAACACCATCATCCCCGACAGGGAAGTCTCAATAGCGGACGGCGGCATCATCCCCCTCGGCAAGGTGCGCGACACGAAGAAATTCGACATCATCTACTCTATCGCCCGCAAATACGACTTTTCCCTTTACGACCCCATCGCGGCAATCCCAGAGGAAGCCGTAAGCCTGCTCATCTACGGTTCGGATGAACTGTTCCGGGTAGGCGAAGGCAACCAGTCGGAAATGGTCTCCTTCCCCGGAATCATAGGCGACATCGAAGACAAGGTCGTCTGTCCCGTCTGCCACGGAACCCGTCTGAATCAGCAGGCAGAATGCTTCAAGATTGGAGGAAAAACCATCTCCCAAGTGGCTGCAATGGAGATTACTGATCTTTACCGGTGGCTTGGATCCCTGCACTCCATCCTGGATAACAGGGAGAGGACGATAGCGCGGGACATTGTAAAGGAACTCCTCGACAGGGTAAAATTCATGCTGGACGTCGGACTGGAATACCTCTCCCTGGACAGGCCCACAGCCTCCCTTTCCGGAGGGGAAAGCCAGAGGATCCGGCTGGCCACGCAGATCGGTTCCAAACTGGTAAACGTCCTCTACATCTTGGACGAGCCCTCGATCGGCCTCCACCAGAGGGACAACATCAAACTTATCTCGTCCCTCAAGGAACTTCGGGACGAAGGCAACTCCGTCATGGTCGTAGAACACGACCTGGAGACCATGCTGGCATGCGACTGGCTTGTGGATGTCGGCCCCGGGGCCGGGGAGAACGGCGGCAGGATCTGCCTGAACGGCCCTCTTGAAAACCTGGTCGACGGCACCATACCCCCTCCTGACACAGCCTCACACTGCATACTCGGAGACTCGCTGACCCTGGAATACATCAGGGGAAAAAGGTCCATCCCGGTCCCCCGCAGGCGCAGGATTGGCAACGGACTCAGGCTCACCCTCCGCGGAGCAAGCGGGAACAATCTCAAGGACGTGGACATCACCATTCCCCTGGGCTGTTTCATCGGGGTCGCAGGGGTCAGCGGCAGCGGAAAATCCTCCCTTGTCAACGAAACCCTGATGCCCATCCTCAAGAACAAGTTCTTCCACGCCAAACTCAAGCCCCTTCCCTACCGTTCCCTGGAAGGAGTGGAGAATATCGACAAGCTCATTGAGATAGACCAGAGCCCCATAGGCAGGACGCCAAGAAGCAATCCCGCGACCTTCACCGGCGTCTTCAGCGATATCAGGGCCCTATTCGCAGAAACACCGGATGCGAAAGTACGCGGCTTCGGGGCCGGAAGATTCTCTTTCAACGTGCCCGGTGGTCGTTGCGAAGAATGCAAGGGCGCCGGCATCAAGGTGATAGAGATGAATTTCCTCCCTTCCGTGAATGTGGTCTGCGACGAGTGCAGGGGACGAAGGTACAAGGAAGACACCCTCGCCGTCCACTATAAGGGGAAAGACATCAACGACGTGCTTGAAATGCCCATTTCGGAAGCCTACGAATTCTTCAAGCCGATTCCGAAGATAGCCCAGAAACTCAAGGCCCTCGTGGACGTGGGACTGGGTTACGTGCACCTGGGTCAGAGCGCGGTGACCCTCTCCGGAGGAGAAAGCCAGAGGATGAAACTGGCGGCCGAGCTCTTCCGCACGGCTACCGGCAACACCCTCTACATCCTTGACGAACCCACCACCGGCCTCCACGCCGAAGACATAAAAGTGCTTCTGGACGTGCTCCAGAAGTTGGTTGATCAGGGAAATACCGTCCTGATAATCGAACACAACATGGACGTGCTGAAGAGCGTGGACTACATCTTTGACATGGGACCCGACGGAGGAGCCGCGGGAGGCCGGATCGTGGCCCAGGGCACTCCGGAACAGCTTGCCCGCGATCCCCGCTCCGTTACCGGTCCTTACTTGAAAAAAGTCCTCTGAACCATGCCCAAGGGCTCCGCACCAAAAGAAAAGATATTCATTGACAAGACCCTGGGGAGGATAACCGTAAGGAAAAGCCCAAGGGCCCGGAAAAGGATTTCCTTCAAGGTGACCCCAGGAAACGGGGTAGTAGTCACCATCCCCCGGTGGCTCACATACAGGACCGGCCTGCTCTTCCTCATTCCCAGACGGGAATGGGCCCTCGACTGTCTCAAGCGCCAGGCTGAGGCGGAGATGGTCCCTGGAAACGGGATAACCCAGGAAGAAAGGGACTCCCTGGTGGAAAAAATGAGGGCCGAGGCCAAGCTGACCCTGATTCCCCGACTCCGGGAACTGGCCGGCAGATACGGCTTCTCTCCGGGCAGGGTGACGATCAAGCACAACTCCTCAAACTGGGGAAGCTGCTCCCGCCTGGGCAACATAAACCTTAACCTGAACCTGATGCAGGTTCCTGAGCCATGCCGGGACTATGTCATCCTCCACGAACTCTGCCACCTCAGGTATCTCAACCACGGGAAGGAATTCCACGCCCTGCTGGATTCCCTGGTTTCGGATGCTATTGGAGAGCCTTGGACCACCGCCATTTGCCGCAAGGAACTGAAGAAATATAAACTCATTTGATTTTTTCGTATATTTGGAAAAAACCAGCACGAAACATGACCAACAGGGAATTCGAAATCTTCTGCGTCAACGACGGAAAAAATTACAAGGCTGAATACGGGATGACCCTGGCAGACCTTCTCGGGAAAACAGGAATAAGCAAAGGCAACAACCTCAACGACACGGTATTCGCCGCCCTTGTGGACAATGAGCTCAAGCAGCTGAGCCATCCGCTCGGGATAACCCGGAAGGTCGAATTCCTGACCTTCCTGCACCCGGACGGGCGAAGATGCTACATCCGCTCCCTGTGCTTCATCCTGCAGAACGCCATCCGGGAACTCTATCCCGACAAGATCCTCGTCATCGACCATTCCCTCCCGGCAGGCCTGTACTGCGAAATCCGCGAGACCACGCACGATGAATCCGGCCGCAGGCCCATCCATTTCGTCACCAATTCCGACATGGAAAAGATCAAGGCCGCAATGAAAAAGCTGGTTGACAGGGACCTGCCCTTCACGAAAGAGCATGCCAGCATAGACGATGCCGAGAAAATCTTCCTCGCCAACAACCAGAAGCACAAGGCCGAGCTGTTCCGGTCCCTCGGGAGGTATTTCTGCAGCATCTACTGGCTGGACGGGCAGGCCGATTCCTTCCACGGTCCGCTCGTGCCCTCTACAGGATACCTGAAGACCTTCGACCTCATGGGTATCGGCGCCGGATTCTGCCTGAGATATCCTTCCGTGGACGATCCTGAGACAGTACTTCCGATGGTACCCCAGTCAAAGATAGCCGCCACCCTCAAGGAGTATTCCACCTGGTGTGAAATCATCGGGGTCAATGGCATCGGGAGTCTCAACAAGTCCATTCTGGACGGAGAGGCCATCAAGATCATCAACCTCTGCGAGGCGCTGCACGAAAGGAAATATGCGGCTATAGCCGACCAGATCTACGCCCGACGCAAGGATGTGAGAATCGTCTTCATCGCAGGGCCGTCCTCAAGCGGGAAAACTTCCTCTTCCCTAAGGATGGCCTGCCAGTGCAAGGTCCTGGGGCTGAACCCGAAGGTCATCGAACTGGACAACTATTTCGTGGACAGGGAGAAAACTCCAAAGGACGAAAACGGGGAATATGACTTCGAAGCCCTGGAGGCCATGGACCTGAAGCTCCTCAACAGGCAGCTCAACGAACTGCTCGAAGGAAAGGAGGTCGAGATTCCGAAATATGATTTCAAGGCAGGCCGCGGCACTCCCTCAGGAAAGAAAATGGTGCTGGGAGAGAAGGACATCCTCATCATGGAAGGCATCCACGCCCTCGATCCGGCAATGGTGCCCGACGTGGACCAGAGCCGCATTTTCAGGGTATATGC
>CACXFP010000188.1 GCA_902766985.1 uncultured Bacteroidia bacterium
CGATGACAGGACCCTCATCGTGGTGCCCATCACCACCCTGACGGAGGAAAGCCTCAAGGAAGAGGGCATGGACCCGAAGTCGGTGCACAAGTGCAAGAACATGTTCACCCTTGGGATGGCGTGTTTCATCTATGACAGACCTCTGGACTATACCCTGCAATATATCGAGGGCAAGTTCGGGAAGAAGCATCCAGAGATGGTGGCTCCCAACCAGAAGGTCCTGAAAGACGGCTACAATTATGCCGCCAACCTGCAGATGGTCGCCGACACCTACCATATCGCTCCTGCGAACCTGAAAAAGGGGCTTTATCGCAACATTACCGGAAACCAGGCTACTGCGTGGGGTCTTATGGCCGCGGCGGAAAAGAGCGGGCTCCAGCTCTTCTGCGGGTCGTATCCCATTACTCCCGCCACCGCCATCCTCGAAGAACTGGCCATCTATAAGAGCCTTGGCGTGAAGACGATGCAGTGCGAGGACGAGATTTCCGGCATCTGCACGGCCATAGGAGCATCATATGCCGGCAGCCTTGCCGTAACGACGACATCCGGTCCCGGTCTCTCCCTCAAGACTGAGGCCCTGGGACTTGCTGTGATGACCGAACTGCCTCTCGTCGTGGTGGATGTCCAGAGGGCGGGCCCCTCGACCGGAATCCCTACCAAGACGGAGCAGACCGACCTGGCCCAGGCCCTTTACGGAAGGAACGGCGAATGCCCTGTCCCGATAGTGGCGGCGCATTCCCCCGCGAATTGTTTTGACGCGGCTTTCAATGCCGCGAAGATAGCCCTCGAGCACATGACCCCGGTCATCCTCCTTTCCGAAGGCTTCATAGGGAACGGAAGCGAGCCTTGGCTTATTCCTTCAATGTCGGATTATCCTGAAATCAAGCCTCCTTTCGCAACCCAGCTTCCCGAAGACGGGAAATTCAAGCCTTTTGAACGTGATCCGCAGACCCTTGTTCCGCAGTGGGCCCTGCCCGGCCAGAAAGGCTTCGAGCACAGGGTCGGCGGTCTGGAGAAGAACCATGCCGGCGTGCTTTCATCCGATCCGGTCAACCATGAGACCATGGTCCGCGAGAGGGCTGAAAAGGTGCAGAAAATCGCTGACTTCATCCCTGAACTCAAGGTCGACGGCCCCGAAAGCGGAGACCTCCTGGTCGTGGGCTGGGGCGGGACCTTCGGTCATATCCTTTCAGCCGTGAATGAACTCAGGGCGGAGGGCAAGGAGGTTTCCCAGGCCCATTTCGATTACATCTTCCCTGTTCCCCGCAATACCGGCGAGGTCTTCGGCAGGTTCAGGAAAATCCTTGTGTGCGAACTCAACAGCGGCCAGTTTGCAAACTATCTCCGCACCCTTTTCCCCGAGGCCGATATCCTAAAGTGCAATAAGGTCCAGGGCCAGCCCTTCCTCGTGAGCGAACTCAAGGATGCAATAAACGAAGCTCTTTAATCATGGCAACTCTTTCATTCAAGGATTTCAAGTCAGACCAGGAAGTCCGCTGGTGCCCCGGCTGCGGCGACCATGCCGTCCTTGCCGCCCTGCAGAGGGCCCTTCCTAAGGTGAGCCAGGCTCTGGGCTATGAGAAGGAGCGTTATGTCGTCGTGTCCGGAATCGGATGCTCCTCAAGACTCCCTTATTACATGGATACCTTCGGGTTCCACAGCATCCATGGCCGAGCCACCGCCGTTGCTACGGGCATCAAGGTCGCCAATCCCTGGCTTACCGTCTGGCAGGCCTGCGGAGACGGTGACGCCCTGGCTATCGGAGGCAACCATTTCATCCATGCCATCAGGCGCAACGTCGATATAAACATCATCCTTTTCAACAACCAGATCTACGGTCTTACCAAAGGGCAGTATTCCCCTACGTCCAAGTTCGGAGCCATAACCAAGACGTCTCCTTACGGTACTGTCGAGCCTCCGTTCAACCCCGGCAGCCTCGTGCTTGGAGCCAAAGGCTCTTTCTTTGCGAGGAGCCTAGACGTCACCCTGGCCCTTACCGAGGAAATCATGACGGCAGCCGCCCTCCACGATGGCTGCTCGGTGATGGAGATGCTCACCAACTGCGTGATATTCAATGACGGGGCCCACAAGTTCATCTCTGATCCTTCCCTTCGGGAAGACAGGACTATCGTCCTTCGTCATGGAGAGAAGATGATTTTTGGAAGGAACCATGACAAGGGACTGGTCCTCAACGGAATGGGCCTCAGGGTCGTTACCTTGGGAGAGGGCGGGTTTACCGAAGACGATGTCCTCGTGCACGACGCCCATTGCAAGAATGCTGGCATCCATATGATGCTCGCGGACATGAAATATCCGGATTTCCCCGTCGCCCTCGGTGTAATCAGGGATGTCAAGGAGGTCACCTACGATGACGGTGTGCGCGACCAGGTAAAGGATGTGACAGCAAAATCGTCCATCCATTGCATGGATGACCTGCTCCGCAGCGGATCTACATGGGAAATAAAATAGAACCACATAAATAAAACGCTATCATGAAAACAAGCGAAATCATGGCTAAGCTCCAGGCTAAGCATCCTGGGGAAAACGAGTACCTCCAGGCAGTGCAGGAAGTGCTCGAAAGCATAGAAGAAGTTTACAATCAGCATCCTGAGTTTGAGAAAGCCAGGATAGTGGAGAGGATGGTCGAGCCTGACCGTATCTACACCTTCCGCGTGACCTGGGTTGACGACAGGGGAGAGATCCAGACGAATCTCGGATATCGCGTCCAATTCAACAGCGCCATCGGCCCCTACAAGGGAGGACTTCGTTTCCATAGGGCCGTCACCCCTTCGATGCTCAAGTTCCTGGGCTTCGAGCAGACCTTCAAGAATGCCCTCACGACCCTGCCCATGGGCGGCGGAAAAGGAGGCTCCGATTTCGATCCGGTCGGCAAGAGCGATGATGAGATCATGCGTTTCTGCCAGGCTTTCATGCTTGAACTCTGGCGCTGCATCGGTCCTGATGAAGACGTGCCCGCAGGGGACGTGGGAGTGGGCGGACGTGAGATCGGTTACCTCGACGGCATGTACCGCAAGCTGGCCCGTCAGTACAACACCGGCGTGCTTACCGGCAAGGGAATGACCTGGGGCGGTTCCATCCTCCGTCCCGAGGCTACCGGCTACGGCGCCATGTACTTCGCCCACCTCGCCCTCGCGAAGGTAGGCAAGGACCTCTCCGGCCAGAGGATTTCCCTCTCAGGATTCGGCAACGTTGCCTGGGGTGCGGCCAAGAAGGCTGTCCAGCTCGGAGCCAAGGTGGTGGCCATTTCCGGCCCGGACGGAGTCTGCGAGATTCCTGACGGAATTACCGAGGACATGATCGACTATATGCTCGTGATGCGTGCTTCGAACCGCAACAGGGTCGAGGACATGGCCGATAAGTTCCCCGGAAAGGCAAAATTCACCGCCGGCAAGAAGAGCTGGAGCGTTCCGGTGGACATCGCTTTCCCTAGCGCATTCCAGAATGAGCTGAGCCTAGAGGATGCCCAGGAACTCAAGAAAAACGGCTGCCAGGCCGTGTTCGAGATTTCCAACATGGGCTGCCAGCCCGATGCGATCCACTGGATGCAGCATAACGGTTTCCTGTTTGCTCCCGGCAAGGCAGTGAATGCCGGCGGTGTGGCTACCAGCGGTCTGGAGATGACCCAGAATGCTGAACACTTGAGCTGGACTGCCGCCGAGGTTGACGAAAGGCTCCACCACATCATGGCTGCCATCCATGAGCAGTGTGTCAAATACGGTACCCAGGCCGACGGCACGGTAGATTACGTGAAGGGCGCGAACATCGCGGGCTTCATGAAAGTCGCCCATGCGATGCTGGAGCAGGGAACGATTTAGGACACAAACACAGGTCTTTTGACCCCCGGTCGATCCATTACGGCCGGGGATTTTTATGCCCTTGTCTTGGCGATTTCGGCTTTTGAGGTACCTTGGGTAGTGGTGTAGGACATCGGGTCGCGGAAACCGGCAAGGAACGGCTTCACTTCCATTCGTTTCTTGCCTGCAAGCTGGATGTCGGTGAGGTTGAGGGCACCGTCGGCCGTGGCTACGGCCATGAAATTCTTCCCGTCCGACAGGATGGAACCAGGAACCGGGTGTTCTGCCGAACAGCGTTCTTTCATCTTTTCAAATTTCTCTCCTTCAACCCTTTCTCCAAAGAAAACCTTGAGCTGGACTGGAATGGCATCTTCCTGGTCAGTCCGGACGAGTTCGGTGAAAGCGGTAGGAACGGGGGAGAGTCCGCGGACAAGGTTGTAGATGTTCCTGGTGGAGTCGTTCCAGTCTATGTGGCAGAGTTCGCGTGTGAGTTTCGGTGCAGGATGGAGAACCTCCGAACCCTGGATGAAGCTCCTCTGGACACGGGTTTCCACGTTTTTCTGGATAATGCCTTCGACGGTCTGGATCACGAGCTCGGAACCGATCGGCATCAGGGTGTCATGGATGTCTCCTGCCGTCGCGTTGTCGGGAATCAGGCAGTCCTGCCTGAGGATGATGCCTCCGGTATCTATCGACTTGTCAATCATGAACGTCGTGGCTCCGGTCCTTTTCTCTCCGTTGATTACAGCCCAGTTCACGGGGGCTGCTCCGCGGTACTGAGGCAGGAGGGAAGTATGGAGGTTGAATGTACCCAACTGGGGCATCGACCAGATGGACTGGGGGAGCATGCGGAATCCCACCACGACGAAGATATCTCCTCTCAATGCGGCGAGTGCTTCGTGGAACTCCTTGTCTTTCAGTTTCTCAGGTTGAAGGACGGGGATCCCGTGAGCTACGGCATATCTCTTGACCGGACTCTCGGTCACATGAAGCCCCCTTCCGCTTGCCTTGTCGGGCACTGTGACCACACCGACAACCTTGTACTTATTGGAAACAAGGGCTTCCAGGGGGGCTACGGCGAATTCCGGGGTACCCATGAAAACGATCCTGGTCCGCTTGAACAGGGACTTCACCTTGCTCTTTATCCTTCGCCATGCGGTGCCTCCTTCTGAGGCGAACATCTTGGAGTCGTGGGTCGCCTTCCAGGTGAGGAAGATCCCTATAGGGAACAGGACCATCGTGGAGATGAAGGCTCCCACAAGGCCGGAAACGGCCCCGTCCCTTGCGAGTTTGGTGCCGGTGATGTCTACCACCCAGTAGAGTACGAAGAAAAGGATCGAGACGATGGCTGACACTCCCAGGCCGCCTTTCATGATGAGGGCTCCGATAGGAGCGCCTATGAAGAACAGGATGAAACATGCCAGGGACTGGGCGAATTTCTTGTAGTATTCCACGTCAGCCCTCCTGAGAACGTACGTGAACTGGTAGGAGTCCCTGTTGTAGTTGTCCACGATGGTGTGAAGGTGGTTGGTTGCTGTGACGACGTCGGAGAGTATCCTCTCTTCTTCATCTCCGTCCTTGAACGTGATTTTCTCCGGATATTTGAAATCACTCTTCCCTATCTGGTCCTTACGGCTTGAAGTGTCGAGCTGGTCCTTGTGTTCGAACCCGCTGGTCATCAAGTCCCTGTAGCGTTCTGCCTTGAGAGAGTCCAGGTTGAACCTTAGACTGGCCCTCTTTTCAGACAGTTTGTCCAGCGGCATCGTGGCCACCTGGTCTCCGAACCGGGCCTCGTCCGACTTCTCAAAGGAATAGTTTGAAAGCGGGATGATAAGTACCTGCTTTTCAAAGGATACCTTCTGGAGCTGCCTGGTCGTGTCCCTTCCCTTCTTGGTGTTGGTCTCCTGGTAGTTGGTGCCGCTGTAGAGCCTGAAGGTCAGGTAGTCCTTGTTCTTGGAGAGTTTCATGACCGCGGAGTCTGCAAGGGTCACCTGCGTATTGCCTTTGTTGGAAGTATGGTCGTAGACCATCACCCCGTGCATCATTCCGGTCTTGTCGTCCCTGGACTGTACTCGCAGGACATAGCCTTCAATACCGTCGTAGAAGGCCCCCGAGGGAATCTTTATCTCTTCCTTGGTCTTCCCGATATCGTCCCGGAGGGTGTATATCTTGTTGAATGAGAAAGGTACGAGGTTGTTTATGACGAAGAAGGCGGCTATGCTGATGAAAAAGGATGAGATGAGGATCGGAGTCATTACCCTCAGGGTGGAGATCCCGGCGGCCTTCATGGCCAGGAGTTCGTTGTTCTCGCCGAGCTGGCCCATCGTCATCATGGAGGCCAGGAGGGTTGAAAGGGGCAGCGCCAGAGGGAGAACGGTGCAGCCGCCCCAGAACATGAATTCAAGTATAATCTTGAATCCCAGACCTTTGCCGACAAGTTCGTCGATATAGACCCACAGGAACTGCATCATCAGGATGAAAATGACGATCAGCAGGATCATGAAGAACGGTCCTACGAATGAGGTCAGTATGAACTTGTCAAGTCTTTTCATCCCGGCAATCGGTGGATAATCTATTTTGTAGCGGTATCTATCATGGCTTCGAGGGCTTGGGCGAGGCCAGCGACGTCACGGCCGCCGGCCGTGGCGAGCTGGGGCTGTCCGCCGCCACCTCCCTGGATGAACTTCGCCGCTTCGCGGATGTCCTTGCCTGCATTCTTCCCGGAGGCGGCAAGGTCCTCGGAATAGGCGAGCACCAGGTTGGGCTTACCGCCGGATTCGAAGGCTGCTGCGAAGACGGTATCCTTGGTAATCTTCGAAATGATGGCCGCAATGTCGCGTACTGTCTGGGGATCCTGTGTCATCGTGAACCTGATCACATTGTAGCCGCCGACCTTTTCTGCCTTTCCCATAAGGGCTTCGGCAGCCTGCCGGGCGGCCTTGCGGGCATAGTCTTCCACCTGTTTCTTGAATTCGGAGTTCTGTTCCATCATCTTCGCTATTGCGGCATGGATGTCGGGAACGTTGTTGAACATTTCACGGATTCCCTTCAGTGTCTTCTGCATGGCGCGGACCGACTGTTCCGCGGCCGTTCCGGTGACGGCTTCAATCCTCCGTACCCCTGCGGCTATGGCGCTTTCCGATACAATCTTGAACAGGCCTATGCGGCCGGTGGAAGGGGCATGGCAGCCTCCGCACAGTTCCACACTGGGGCCGAATCTCACCACCCTGACCTTGTCTCCGTATTTTTCTCCGAAGAGGGCGATGGCTCCCATCTCCCTGGCATCGTCCATCGAGGTTTCCCTGAATTCCTGGAGGGGGAAATCGGCCCTTATCATGGAGTTGACAAGGTCTTCCGTCTTCTCGATCTCTTCATCCGTCATCTTTGAGAAATGGGAGAAGTCGAAGCGGAGATAGTCGGGCCCTACGAATGAGCCTTTCTGTTCGACGTGGGTGCCGAGAACCTGCCTCAGGGCGTTGTCCAGAAGGTGGGTGGCGGAATGGTTGGAGGTTATCGCCGTCCTTCTCGCCGCGTCCACCTTGAGAGTAAAGGGACCTTCACTGTCGGAAGGCATCTTTTCGGCCACGTGGATCGTGAGCCCGTTTTCCTTTATCGTGTTGAGTATCCTGATCTCTTCACCTGAAGCGGAGACGATGGTCCCCGTGTCTCCTACCTCTCCTCCCATTTCTCCGTAGAACGGGGTGAAATCGAATACGAGCTGGAGCATTTCCTTCTTCTTCTCCACGACCGTGCGGCTCCTGAGCAGGAGGGACCCTTCGTGAACAGTTTCGTCGTATCCCGTGAAGACCACCTCGTCGCCGTCGTGGCAGACCGTCCAGTCGCCGAAGGTGTTCGCGGTGGCATTGCGGGCGCGTTCCTTCTGTTTCCCTAGTTCGACCTGGAAGCCTTCCATGTCCACAGAGAACCCGTTCTCTTCGGCGATGAGGCCGGTCAGGTCGATGGGGAAACCGTAGGTGTCGTAGAGGACGAAGGCGTCGATTCCGGGGATGACCTTAGTGGAGGCGTTCCTGGCGAGATAGTCGTCCATCAGCTTGATGCCGCGGTCGAGGGTGCGGAGGAAGGCGTTTTCTTCTTCCCTGATCACGTTTTCGATCAGTTTCTGCTGGGCTGTGATTTCCGGATAGGCCTCTCCCATGTCTTCCACGAGGCGGGGAACCAGACGGCAGATGAAGGGCTCGTTGAAGCCGAGGAAGGTGTACCCGTAGCGGACCGCCCTGCGGAGGATGCGGCGAATCACATAGCCGGCCTTTACGTTGGAAGGAAGCTGTCCGTCGGCGATTGCGAAAGCTATTGCCCTCAGGTGGTCGGCGATGACCCTGAAGGCGACGTCCGTCTTTTCGGAGGCGCCGTACCGGTGGCCGGAGAGGTTCTCGATCTCGCGGATTATTCCAGAGAACACGTCGGTGTCATAGTTGGAGGTCTTTCCCTGGAGGACCATGCAGAGCCTTTCGAAGCCCATGCCGGTGTCTATGTTCTTGTTGGGGAGCGGCTCCAGATGCCCGTCAGCCTTGCGGTTGTACTGCATGAACACGAGGTTCCAGATCTCGATTACACGGGGGTCGTCCGTATTGACCAGTTTCTCGCCGGGGATGGCGGCCCTTTCCTCGTCGTCGCGCAGGTCGATGTGGATCTCGCTGCAGGGACCGCAGGGGCCGGTGTCGCCCATTTCCCAGAAATTGTCGTGTTTGTTGCCAAGGACGATGTGGTTCTCGGGAACATGCCTGCGCCAGGCTTCCCGGGCTTCTTCATCCATTTCGGTGCCGTCTTCTGACGAACCTTCGAAAACGGTTACATAGAGTTTTTCCTTGTCTATCCCGTACACTTCCGTGAGAAGCTCCCAGGCCCAGTCGATCGCTTCGTCCTTGAAGTAGTCGCCGAAACTCCAGTTCCCGAGCATCTCGAACATGGTGTGGTGCCTTCCGTCATGTCCCACGGCTTCGAGATCGTTGTGCTTTCCGCTTACCCTGAGGCATTTCTGCGAATCCGTAGCCCTTTTGGACTTTGGAGCCGAGTTGCCGAGGAAGATGTCTTTGAACTGGTTCATTCCAGCGTTCGTGAACATCAGGGTCGGGTCGTTCTTGATGACCATCGGGGCGCTGGGTACTATGGTATGTCCTTTGGATGCAAAGAATTCGAGGAATTTCTGTCTTATCTCTTTCGCTGTCATCATTATCTGAAAATGATTTGAATATGTTGGAAGACGCAAATTTATGATTTTTTTCTCAAAAATGAGTATATTTGTTCTCTACATAAGGTAAGAAAGGAGCCGGATGTCGAAATTCCGCGGATATATACTGAACCCTGAAACCCTCCTGTATGAGATAACGGAGGTCTCGACGAAGTCGAAATTCCTGAAGAGTTTCGGCCTTGTCCTTTCCAGTATAGCGCTTAGCGTCCTTTATGCGTGGATCTATGTCGGTGTGCTCGGGCACGACCTTCCCAAAACTGCCCTTCTCAAGAAAGCCAACGCGCGTTGGAATTCGAAAGTGGAACTGATGGACAGGCGCCTGGACAAGGTGGAGGACGCCCTTACGGCCCTGGAATTCAGGGATAATGGCATTTACCGTTCGATTTTTGGAATGAGTCCGATCCCAACGTCGGAGCGTAACGCTGGCTTCGGCGGAGTGGAGAAATACTCCTACCTGGAGGACCTTCCCGGCAATAACATCCTCAAATCAACCATAGTGAGGCTGGACCGCCTGACCGGAGGGTCGTATGTGCAGAGCAAATCTTTCGATGAAGTGGATGCTCTTGCCAGGAGGGCCGGCGACATGGTCTCCTGCATTCCGGCGATTCCCCCGATAAATCCCAATCCTTCCAAATACCGTCTTACGAGTCCTTTCGGATACAGGTCCGATCCCATCAGCGGGATCACGACCATGCATGCCGGACTTGATTTCGCAATGCCCCCCGGCAATCCCGTCTATGC
>CACXFP010000189.1 GCA_902766985.1 uncultured Bacteroidia bacterium
AAGTGGCCGGACAGGATTGACCGGCCACTTGAAACTGTGGAGATGGGCGGACTCGAACCGCCGTCCAAACAACGTACCAGAAAGCTTTCTACACGCTTATCCTTCCTTTGGTTTTCGACTCCGGGCTGCCGAAAGGCAGGCCACCCGGGGCTTATCCGTTAATCTTGGCCGGCTTTAACGGAGTCCGCCGGTGCATCCGGTTTGAATGATACCCCTTGATCGGCCATAACCGGCTTAAAGTCCGAGGGATACTCGTCTCTCCGCAGCCTTGGCGGAGCAGATTAAGCTAAGTGACCTAGTCAATTAGGCAGCGAGTGCATAGTTGTTGTTGGCAACTGATTTTTGGAAGCCGAGATTAGAGGGCCCACTTCCAGGCGCCCTGCGTGCTTACCGTCCGGAATCGGTGCTGTCAAAACCAGAACATCCCCATTTTCCGTTAAATAATGGCACATAACCATCACACGGTGCAGCAAATATATGATAAAAATTTGGATTTAGAATAATTTTTCATACCTTTGCAGTCCCCGTTCCTGAAAGACCTGTGCACGGGTCGCGGAAGTCCTTAGCTGCATTGTGGCAGAGGCCGTGGAAGTCTTTAGGTGTCCCATTAAGGAAGCTGGAAGCCATCAGGAAACGGGTTTAAGGGAGCATAGCTCAGTTGGTTCAGAGCATCTGCCTTACAAGCAGAGGGTCGGCGGTTCGACTCCGTCTGCTCCCACGATAAAGGGCTGGCTCATGCCAGCCCTTTATCGTTGTTGATTGCAGGGGCATTACCACGCCATATCCCATACGGCCCTCCTGGCCCTTTGGCTGTGAGCCGCGTTCATTTTTCCAAAGTTCCATTTCACTCCGAAGAGGATATACCTTCCCATTACCAGACGGTATGTGTCTTCCTCGTAGTTCGCCGTGACCGTATGCGTTAGGTTTCGCGTCTGGTCTAGGATGTCATGCACGGTGACGCTCAGGTTGAATGCGCCGATATTTTTGGCTATAGTGGAGTTCCACTGCCATTCCGGCTTGCCGTAGCCTGCGGAATATCCCTTGTAGCACACATAGGACAGGTCGCTTTCAAATTCGAAATTGTGTTTTGTGGTATATGTTCCTCGGGAGAACATACGGATATCCAGTGTGTTCATATTGACGGAAGGGTCCAGCGAATATCTGGATATGGTGCTGCTGACCATCGGACCTGCTGAAACGGAGAACCTCTCCCGGTTGTACCTGATGTTAATACTAGCTGAAGGGACTACGTAAGTGGTGTTGCTCTCTGCGAAGCCGCTTGCGCCGCCGTAGAACCTGTCTCCGTCAGGTCCTCCCCAGAATCCTGCCATGAAGTCGGAATAGTCGAATGTGTCTTTGTCCAGTCCCTGAAGCCTGCCTCTGGCCTGATATGACGTTGAACGCAACATTGAGGATGAGACCCCGGCGCTCAGGAACCACCATTTCCTGGAATCGAGAGGAGTGGTGTAACTTAGGTAGATCGAAGCGTTTATGGAAGGTTTACGGGAATTGACGGGTATCATGTACAATATTCCCTCCTGATCATACCACTGCGCATTGGTGATTGCCTTCCTGTTGAACATGCAGAACGCCGAAATCATAAGATTCGTGAATTTCTTCATGTCGTTCTTCATCCAATATGCATTCAGGCTGGTAGAACTGTAAGGCTTGAGATAAACGTTGCCGAGGCTGAGCCTGGAAGGATTTGCGATATTGAGGACAGGAAGCATCCTCGAGGCGGAAGGCTGCCTGCTGTTTCCCGAAGCGGAGAGATTGAACCGTCTGCCGTTTGCCATGCTCTGGAAACTTATGTTAGGCGTAAGGAACCATATCCATTCCCCCTCTCCGGCAGTGTCTTCGATGCCGAAACTCTTGGAAAAGGTCTCATTGAGCGATCCGTTCAGTTTCCCGCCGACGGTGATCGTACTCTGCGGATTCATTTTATACTGGGTATATAATTCATACCCCTGGACAAAATACCTGTTCCTGCTCTCCGAGGAATAGTAGTCGTTCCTTCCTGCGGCATCGAAGGCATCCCTGACCTGTTCGGAGTGGGAATGGTGGAGTCCGCCCTGCGCGGAAACAGACCATTTTTCTCCGATAGGTTCGGTGAATCTGACCGAAGCGGCAAGCATGTACGAATTCTTGTCAGAAGCGTATGTCATGTTCCTGGAATCGGTTTCTGAAAGGGTGCGGAGCATGGTTGCCTCCCCGCTGCTACCGTTCCCGGACGTGTAACCTCCGTCAAGGTTAACCTTGATGATCCTGCCCTTCTTTCCCCAGAGGTCGCGGAAAGATACGTCTCCGGTCACCTTTGAATCCCGGTTGGTGTCGAGCGAGTATGAATCGCTCCCGGAGCTGTTCAGCATTTCGTCTCCGACTTTCGTTTCGGATTCTCCGGAATCCCTCTTGTCTGTCCTCCTGTAGTTGAACGACGGCCTGAAATGGAACCAGAAAGAGCCGGTCTCCTTCTTCATCTCGAACTCCGTAGCTAAGGAATTGACAAACTGCATTCCTGAGTTGTCCGTCTTTGAATTCATGTCTCCGTATTCCTGGAATATGGTGCGGTATGAACTCGATCCGGAATCGGTGTCGGTATATTTGTAATTTACGCTTAATGTCGTCTCTATGTCCTTGACCCTTGTAGTGTTGGCGTTCATCCCGAGCTGGGATGCGGAGGAAATTCCCAGAGAAGAAGCGATGACCTCACCATTCTCGTCCGTCATGACCACGGTCATGTCCGACGTATTGACATTCTGGGCATTCCCGACGACAGTCACCTGGTCTTTTTCGGTGTATGCGGAAGCAAGGGCGTTTGCGCTGTAGAGCAGGCCGCGGTCGTCGCGCAGCGGCTCGTCTTCTTTCCCGCTGATGGTCGTACCTCCCTTGAGTCCTACATTCCCGAACCATCCTTTTTCGTATTCCTTCTTGAGTCCAACGTCGATGATCTTCTCCCTTGAACCGTCCTGGAATCCGGACGAACGGGCCGATTCCGACTCTCTGTCGATCACCCTCACCTTGTCCACGACCGAGGCGGGAAGGTTGTTCAGGGCTGTGCTCTGATCATTGAAGAAGAATGTCCTTCCCCCGATGGTGATCTTGTCGATCTCCTCACCGTTGAACTTCACCTTCCCGTTCTCGGTTATCTCCATTCCGGGCATCCTCTGGAGCAAATCCTTTAGCATCGCATTTGAACCAACGCGGAATGATGATGCGTTGAATTCCACGGTGTCTTTCTTGATGACTACGGGATTCCCCACATCTGAGATTACAGCTGCCTTGAGGAACTTTTCGTCCGGCTGCAGGAGTATTTTGCCCATGTCGGCCCTCCACGTACGGAAATATTTCTCTTTGACGACGGGCTTGTATCCCATCATCTCCACGTGGAAGGTATATTTTCCGTAGGGGACCTCGTCCAGTTTTGCCTCGCCCTCGGCGTCGGAAAGGGTGAAGTTGGTGATTGTCGTGTCTTTTGCGGGTATCACATATACGGAAGCGAATGAGACAGGCTCGTTTGTCAGGGAATCGAGGACCTTCGCCCTGACTTCTGTCAGCCTCCCGGTCAGCATGTTGTCGTTGATGATGATCTGGGAGAAGGCGTCAGCCATTGATCCAAATATCAATAAGAATATAAGTAACGTCTTTTTCATACACGTCAGGTTGGTCATTATCGTCGTCTGCCTCCGGTCTTGTCATTTCTTGTACATGAGCAGCTCCTTACATTGACTTAGTAAATCAATTCATCCTGCAGCGTCCGGATTTCGTCCTGCATCTTCCTTATTTCATCCTGCATCTTACGGATCCCTTCCTGTTTCTTCCTCATTTCCTGTTGTTTTTTTACGAGCCTTTCCCTGAATTCTTTCATCCTGGTCTTGCTCTCCTCGAATTCCGTTTGAACCGTCTTGATGTTGATGACCGGGCGGTCGTATCCTGCTTCCCTCAGCTCATCCGGATTTTTGATTACTTCTACAGACTGTATTTCATAGGATTTAAGGTTGAAATCGGACCAATTTTCGATAACCTTGCCGTCAACGAGCAATATGTGGGTGTTTAAATACGTCGAGTCCGGATTAAAGGGGGCCGGAATGGCATTCTTTGGCTTGGCGGGGATATAATGGAACCACCCGGAAGCTTGTCCGCCGGTCGTAATTGTATGGACGGTAACGGCTTTCTTCCCTGAGCCTTTGGTCGTGATCTTATAGTCTGTAATGACTTTGCCCTTGATCTGTGAGCCGTCGAATGCTTCGACCACATCGTTGTCCACTATATAGACGGTATGCTGCCCCATCATGGGGAAGATGGAGAGAAGCAGGAAGGCCGCTGTAAGAATCTTTGATTTCATGTTTGACAAGATTATTATTCGTTCAATGAAAGGAGATGGAAGGAACCGTCGAGCGGAGTGAGAATATAGGAGGAGGTGCTGCCATCAGTGAAGGTTGCTGTCATGACAAATCCGTCACCGGCGGGTCTGAAGTCGTAATTGACGGCATCCGAGGGGTTTATGTCGGATATGAATTTAATCTGCTCCAGCATCCGTATCGAGTCTTGGAAGTCCTGTTCGGACCTGGTGGAACTGCTGAAAAGGATGAAAAGCGTCAGGACTGCCGCCGCGATTCCGGACAGGGCTATGCCCAAGTTGCAGAAGGAGCGTCCGCGCGCATGCCGGAGAATCCGGTCAAAATCTTCTTCTGATTCGGGGACGGGAGGGAAGGGCTGCATCAACGCTTTCTCCAAGGCTGATATGTCACTGTCAGAAGACATGAGGAGTCTCTCTTCTTCCGGGGTTATTTCGGCATCAATATACCGATTCAACAGGTCATTAGTGTTCATCTCTCTGATTTCAATATACTTATGATTTGTTTTCGGGCGATTGACATTGAAGTCTTAACGCTCCCTTTGGGGCGGCCCGTGACACAAGCGATCTCGTCAAGGCTCATTCCGGAGGATTTCAGCCTAAGAAGCCGCAGCGTGGCTTCAGGCATGTCTGTGAGAGCCTTATGTACTTTCTTTAATGTCTCCTCATTCTCAATGATGGACGAAGCAGATTCCTCGGAACAAATGGAGACTGACAGGGGAGACGGTGCCTTGTTACGCTCCTGCCTGAAGATGGAGACGCACAAGTTCTTGGTAACCCTCGTGACCCATGCTTCCTGACTGCGTATTTCGGCGCCTCCTTTCAGGGCAAGCCAGAACCTGGCAAGGACCTCCTGGGCCACGTCTTGTGGATCATTCCGCAATCCTGTCGCTTTGAAGAATCTCTTTGCAAGGATCAGGGCTGTCTGCCGCAAGGCCTCCAAGTCAAGTCCTGAATTTATATCTTTCATCCGTCTTTAAGACGCAAAAAAGAGGAAAAGTTAATCGGAAACAAGTGAGATATGGCTTGGTGGAAGACCTTCTGCGTAAACCGTAACCTGCATATCGCCTGGCGTAGACGTGCTCTGGATTATCGCACGTGCCCTTCCCTGGCGTGTCGGTTTGTCGTTCCGCTTCCAGTTCCCGTTGTCCCGCAGATCGCCGTTGTCCATGGCCAGAAAGCGGCCATTGCCTTCGACCACGACCTCAACTGGCCTGTCTGCATTTGGAACGGTAACGCCATCATTGTCTACAAGTGTAATGGTTATGTGCGAAATGTCCCGTCTGTCTGCGGAAAGACCGGTCCGGTCCGCCTCAAGGACTATTGCGGCAGGAGGGCCTGAAGTACGAAGTTCGTCTTCCGAAGCGACATTGCCGTCATTATATCCAACCGCCTTGAGCACTCCTGGTTTGTATGGTGTCCGCCAAGTTATTGTATTGTTGTTGAAATCAGCCGTCCTGCGTCTTCCAACAGACTTTCCGGCAACGAGAAGTTCCACCTCCTCGCAGTTTGTTATCGTCTGTACCTCCATCATATGTCCTTCCTTTCCTGGAAATGTCCAGTGGGCGGTCAGCCCAGGCCATGTCCACATGTCTTTTCCCGGGTCGGAATCGGAAGAATCGTCCCTTACGGCCAGCCGTACGATAGGCCGGTCTGGATTCCATGCGGCCCGGAAGAATGCCGCGGAAGGTTTTTCAAACATGCAGATGTCGAAGATGCCTGTAGGCCAGCCTTTGCTTGGCCAGCCAGAGGATTCCCCGATGTAGTCCTGCGCAGTCCATATGAAATAGCCGAATATAAAGTCCCTGTCAGCATAGGCGTACCAGGGGTTGGTTTCAATATACTCGCGCAGCCTTGTCTTGCCGACGGAGTAATACGGCATAACCTCTGATCCGTACATTATTCTGCCGGGCCATTTTTCATGGTCTTGGTCGAAGAACGGTTCCTGATAGTTGTATCCTACCACTTCGACAGCCTGGTTGAAACCGTTTTTGTCAAAAGTCCTGTCGTAATCGGGGGAGACCGTCACAGAGACTTTTCTGGTAGGGTCGAGGCTCTCGACATATTCCCGGATGTCCGACAGTCTCCTCGTGCCTTCTCCGGAGAGGTCATTCTGCTCTTCCGTCTCGTTGCCCACGCTCCAAAGCACTACGCAGGGGTGGTTCCTATCCCTCAGTACCATGGATTTTATGTCTTCTTTCCACGAGGAGTCGAACAATCCGGCGTAGTATCCGCTTTTCCATTTGTCGAAACTCTCGTCTATGACAAGGAAACCGAGCTTGTCACAGAGGTTGAGGAAAACTTCTGAAGGAGGGTTGTGGCTGCATCTTATGGCATTGAATCCCAATTCTTTCAATATCTCAAGTCTCCACTCGACCTCTCGGTCCGGAAGTGCGGTTCCGAGAGACCCGGCGTCGAGGTGGACATTCGTGCCCAGCATCTTTACATGGCGGCCGTTCAGGAAGAATCCG
>CACXFP010000190.1 GCA_902766985.1 uncultured Bacteroidia bacterium
GGCCTTGTAGTAGCCGGGGGAAGCCTCATGGGTGTAATGGCTTATGAACATCGGATCGCTGTGGCGGGAGAAAGGCATGAGCAGGATGGAACCGAAACCGCCCACCCCTCCGGACATCCTGTTCTGGTTGAATCCCTGGAGAGTGGTGTCCCCCCAATGCCAGCCGGCACTGTGGTCCCAGTCGAAATTCCCTCCCTGAGGGCCGGGCTGGAGCCGGCCGAACGGATAGGTCGCGTCAGGATGGCAATGGATGTTTGAGTCCGTCCCGATGAAAACGTCCACCCATGATGCGGGATCCCTCTTCTGGGTACAGGAACATACAATGGCTGCCACGGCAGCGAAAATCGCTATCTTCTTCATATCATCTCAAATAAAATCATTCATGTACCGGATCGGGGCCCATCTTGAACACCAGGCGGCCGCCGTCCTTTATATCATACCAGGAGAACCTGTCCTTCAGGGGCTTGCCGTTCAGGATAACCGACTCGACATACATGTTCTTGTCTGAAAGGTTCTCGGCAACAACCTCCAGCTTTCCGCCAGGGAGGTTCAGCACCGCACGGGGAATCTGGGGAGCACCGAGGATATACTCCTGCGATGCGGGATTCACCGGGTAGAAACCCAAGGCAGAGAGGATATACCACGCCGAAGTCTGGCCGCAGTCATCCTGGCCGCACAGGCCGTCAGCCCCGGTACCGTACAGTTCCCGGCAGATCGTCCTTACGATCTCAGCAGTCCTGTCGGGACGGCCGGCGATGGTGAAAAGATAAGGGATATGGTGGCTCAGTTCGTTGCCGTGGACATACAGTCCCACCCTGCCCGTAAGGTCCATCCTCTCCCAATGCTCGGCATCTTCGGGATTTACGGTGAAAAGGGAGTCGAG
The DNA here is from genome assembly GCA_902766985.1 of uncultured Bacteroidia bacterium. GTDB lineage: Bacteria > Bacteroidota > Bacteroidia > Bacteroidales > UBA932 > Cryptobacteroides. The sequence goes on from CACXFP010000190.1 coordinate 884, forward strand.
TTTTGCCACGAACTTTTCCCTTCCCCCCATCTCGGCCATAAGGCCTTCCGGGTCCTGGAGCACGTGCCAGGTGTACTGCCAGCCGTTGCCCTCGGTGTAGTCGCCTGCAATCGTGCTGTTGCTCAGGAAGGTAGGATCAAAGGGGGTTCTCCAGTTTCCTTTGGAGTCACGTCCGCGGGCCAGGTTGGTGGAGTGGTCGAAAAGGAGTTTCCAAGACTCGGACCGTTTGCTGAAATACTCATAGTCTTCCTGTTTCCCAAGCTCTTTCGCCATCTGGGCGGCGCACCAGGCATCATAGCTGCTTTCAAGGGTCCTCGAAACGGATTCATCTTCTTTGCCGTCGATGGGGAAATAGCCGCATGCGTCGAATTCCTCCCACTCGCACTCCGGATGGGAAGTCGTAAGGCTCTTTCGGACAGCCTCATAGGCTCTTTCCAAGGTTATTCCCGGAAAGCCTTTCTTCCAGCCGTCCATAAGGAGCGGGACCGCATGGTCAGCCATCATGCACCATGTTTCATTGCCCCAAAGCGGCCAGACGGGAAGTATCCCCGTAATATCGCAGTGGAGGAGCATGCTCTCCAGCATGGGGGCGGCATATCTTGGCAACAGCATGGAATAGATTGGATTGGCTGCCCTGAAGGTATCCCAGATGGACATCGTGGTATAGTATCCGTCGGGAGCAGAGTGGATGTTGCCGTCCGGGCCCCGGAACCTGCCGTCCGCGTCGGAGAACAGCATCGGCTGGATGCAGGCATGATACATGGCGGTGTAGAGCTTGGTAAGGTCTTCGGAAGGGCCTTCTGCCTCGATGGTGCCGAGAACCCCGTTCCAAGCCGCGCGGGCTTCCTTCTTCACCTTGTCGAAATCCCATCCCGGAAGTGTGGCGAGGTTGGCCCTGGCCCCGTCCCCGTCAACGGCGGAAAGGGCGACCTTTATCTTGATGACCTTCTTTCCCTCTCCGAAATCCAGGATGTGCTGGGGAGTTGTGTAATAAGGATCCAGGCTGACTTCCTCGACGGATACGACGGGGGTATCGAAGGAAATGACCGAATAAATGTCCCTCGACGCCCACCCGTCCACATGGTTGAAACCGGTCACAGTGCAGGGGTCGGGAAAATCCACCGAGCATCTTCTGGAAATGGGTCCCCCGGGCTTATTCTTGTTGAGGGCGCTGGCCATGTTCAGGTATAGTTTCCTGTGCGAGGGGTCATCGAAGGTACACCTGTATATGGCAACCCTTTCGGTCACGGTCACTTCCACCCTCACGCCATTGTCGGAAAGGTCGGCCCTGTAGTAGCCCGGGGAGGCTTCATCGGTGAACCGGCTCACGAAAAGGGAGTCGCTGTGCCTTGAGAACGGCATGAAGAACACGTCCCCGAGGTCGGCGACTCCTGTGCCGGACAGCCTGGTCTGGGAAAAGCCCGTAAGGGTTGAATCGGTTGCATGGTAGCCGGCACAATAGTTCCATGCGAAGTTGCCTGCCTGCGGGCCGGCCTGCAGCATGCCGAAGGGGACGGTGGCGCAGGGATGGCAATGGGCGTTGGTGTCAGTGCCGATGAAAGGATCGACCAAGCCGGCAGGGTCCTTGTCCCCCGAACAGGCGGCCA
>CACXFP010000191.1 GCA_902766985.1 uncultured Bacteroidia bacterium
GAGACCTGCAAATGGCAGATCGAGATGTCTACCGGCGGAAAGGTGTTGAATCCGATTATCCTGCTGGCGGATGCCCTTGACCTGGAAGCCACTGCCAAGGCGAACGGGAAGGTATAAGAAGGTATAAAAAGAAGGAGCGGGACCGTAAGCCGGTTTCTGTTTTTAAATCTGTCATTTATCTGCGCGACCTACCCCCCGGCATCGGGCGGGCAGCCCTCATCTGCCGGTATATTTGGTTTTGCAGGCTCCGGGACCGTACCCGCGTGACGTCTCCGCCGCCGCGTCGTGGGCTCTTACCCCGCGTTTTCACCCTTGCCTTTTCCTTGTCCCTTGCGGAAACGCAGGAAAGGGCGGTCATTTTCTGTTACGGCACCCACGAGATCGCTCCCGTCCGGGCTTTCCCCGGCGAAGTGCCCTGTCCTGTCCGGACTTTCCTCACCCTTGCCTTGCGGCCAGGGCGCGACAGATCGTCCCGCTCATTCTTTTTGTGCGGCAAAAATACAATTATTTTCTTTATTCTCCATTTTGGAGTATCTTTGTTCCCCGATGAAAAGGATTGCCGCCATACTTGCCATTCTCGGCTTTATCCTGCCCATGATAGCCAATTCATGCGCGGAAGCCGGTGTGCGCAGGTACAAGGTCAGGGTAGTGAAGGAATATCCCCACGATGTCACCTCGTACACCCAGGGACTGTTTTTCGATGGCGGCAAACTGTATGAGAGCACGGGGCAGTACGGTTCTTCGACTTTCAGACAGGTGGACCTGCAGACCGGGAAGGCTGTAAGGAAACTCGATTTCGACAGGAAGTATTTCGTGGAAGGCTCCGTCATCCTGGACGGGGAACTGTTCATCCTGACATGGGAGAGCAGGGTTGCCTTCGTCTATGACGCGTCGACGCTCGAGTATAAGCAGACGAGGCGGTATCCCCGGGAAGGCTGGGGCCTGACGACAGACGGAAAAAGCCTTGTCGCCAGCGACGGCTCATCGTCAATCTACTTCATGGACAAGGATTTCAAGGTCGAGAAGACCCTCAAGGTCAGGATGAACGGAAGGCCGCTCAGCAACCTGAACGAATTGGAATTCATTGACGGGAAGATATGGGCCAACGTATATCTTACCGACATGATAGTGATTATCAATCCTTCCAGCGGTGTCGTGGAGGCTTCGATAGACTGTACAGGCCTTCTTCCGAGGCATCTCCGTACACGCGAGACCGATGTCCTCAACGGGATTGCCAGGGACTCCGCCACCGGGAAGATTTACCTGACAGGCAAGAACTGGAAGCGACTTTATGAAATTGAACTGACAGAAAAGAAATAACGTTTTTTATTTAATAACAACAAGCGGGGGTACCGGTTTTCCGGTTGAGAAAGACCCATTGAACCTGATACGGTCAATACCGTCGTAGGGAGGCTTAATCTCAAAGCGCATCAGCGCTTCCCCTTGCATAAGATCAAATCTATGCGAGGTATTTTTTTCAAGGCGGCTTCGGCCGCAATCTGTATCATGTCAGCCGGTGTCGCGCTGGCACAGGAAAAAACCGAAAGACTTGACAGCGCCATCGTATCACTGTCGAGGGCTGGAGACAAGACGCCGGTGGCGTTTACTATGGTCGACAGGCAGGCTCTCAGGAGTACAAATCCTATCCATTCCCTTCCGGAAGCGCTTGCTCTCCAGCCATCCGTCGTCACCTACAATGAAGGCGGAACGGGGCTGGGCAACTCTGCGATAACCGTCAGGGGCAGCAAGGGCTCACAAATCAATGTGACACTGAACGGAATCACTTTAAACGACCAGGAATCCCAGGAAGTCTTCTGGGTCAACATCCCTTCCCTGACCAATTTGATTTCTACCGTCCAGCTCCAGAGGGGACTGGGTACAACGGCCAACGGCGCGGGCGCTTTCGGGGCCAGCATAAACATGAACACCGCGTCGATCGGACCGGATCCTTCTGCGAGGGTGGAAATCTCCCGTGGAATGTGGAATACATTCGTCCGAACCGTCTCTGCAAGCACCGGGCTGACGTCAAAAGGCCTGTATGCCAATGTCGCCTATTCCCGCGGCACAACGGACGGGTATATCCGCAACGCCTTCGTGAAGTCACGCAGCGCCTTCGTTACCCTGGGCTGGCTGGGCGGCAGGAATTCGCTGCGGCTCACCTGGCTGATGGGGGACCAGAAGAGCGGAATCACCTGGGACGGAATTGATTACGAAAAATACAAGACCGACAGGAGATACAATGGTTCCGGGGAGTATTATGACGACGAAGGCAATCTCCGCTATTATGACAACCAGACAGACAACTACACGCAAAACCATCTTCAGCTGAACTATTCCCGTCAGTTGGGGGACAGGTTCACGTGGACATCCACCCTGAACTATACCCGTGGCGACGGATACGACGAGTACTACAAACAGGACAGGAAACTTGTGAATTTCGGATTCGCAGTTCCGGTTACGGGAGCCGACGGCAATGAATACTTCAGCAGCGATGCGATCTACCAGAAAAAGATGGGCAACGACTACTGGGTTTTCAATTCCGATGTGCGGTACGTTTCGGACAGGCTGAGGCTCACCGCAGGTGTCAACCTGTCGTCCTATTATGGCGACCATTGGGGTAAATTCTTGTGGGTCAGGGTGCTGCCTGAGTCGTATGATTTCTCTGTGATGAACAGGTCCCGGGCGTGGTATTCAAATGACGCCCACAAAAAGGAGGCGGACTTCTTCGCTCGGGGAGAATTCGCCGTCGTGGATAACCTTACATTTTACGCCGACTTCCAGTTCAGGACCGTCGGGCTAAGGATGTACGGCAGGGATGACGATTACATAGAGTACGGATCCAAGGAAATGATCGACCTTGACAAAGGCTGGAACTTTTTCAATCCCAGGATCGGAATGAACTGGGATTTCGCTCCCGGCTACAGGGCTTATGTGTCGGTTTCCATGGGCAACCGCGAGCCGGGGAGGAGCGACATCAAGGAGAACATTAAGGGAGACGGAGCGCCTGTCAGGCCGGAAAAGATGGCAGATACGGAGCTTGGCTGGTCCATGCGGGGGAACGGGTTCACCCTTTCCGCAAACCTCTACAGCATGGAGTACAGGGACATGCTTCTCGAAACCGGAAGGCTCAGCACTGCCGGATATGCGGTAAAGGAGAATGTCCCCAGGGCGTGGAGGAGGGGAATCGAATTGTGCGGCTCGTGGAACGGCGCCGGCTGGCTGTCTGTTGGCGGGAACCTTACCTTGAGCGACAACCGGATAGATGATTATACCTCGTACGTGTCGGTGGTTGATGAGAATTGGGATTACACCGGCGCAACCCAGGCCTTTGGATGGGGGAGGACCAGGATCCTTCTGTCTCCTTCAACCGTCGGGATGCTGCAGGCCGCAGTGGCGCCCTGGAAGAATTCGGCGTCGAATTCGCTCAAGACCACCACCTTGACAGTGTCGGGTAAGTATGTCGGCAGGCAGTATATAGACAATACACAGAGGGAAGGGATGGAGATACCTTCGTATTTCGTCATGAATGCGTCCGTTTCCCATGAGTTCAAGTTAGGGAGAGCAGTCCTCGGCTTGTCGGCCTATGTGAACAATATCCTGAACAGGGACTATTTTGCATATGGATGGAGGTGGGAAGCATGCAGCGAGGGGGCTTCGAAGGATGAGATCGTAAGCGGGATCGGGGTTTATCCCCAGGCTCCGGTAAATGTCATGTTCAAGGCCTGGTACGCATTCTGACGTGCATAGACTCCGTAAACCAATAACGCCCGCTTCACAGCGGGCGTTGTTGGTTAGTTAGTAGTGTATTTACCTATGCAAGGCTAATTAATGTTGGTTAGCAGAACTTGCCATGGGAGGCAAGTTAAGTCGTCATATTTCTCTTTAACGTTTTACTAATGCAAAGATATAAAGAAAAAATCACTTTCAAAACATTTTAATCAAAAAATACAAAAGATTTATTTTCCCTTGAGAAGACCCGGCCTGCGTTGCCTTGTCCTTTCAATGGCCTGGTTGTCCTGCCACTCCCGGATCAGCTTTGGATTGCCGCTCAGAAGCACATCGGGGACCTTCCATCCGTTGAATTCGGCAGGTCTGGTATAGACTGGAGGGGAGACAAGGCCGTCCTGGAAACTGTCGCTGAGGGCAGACGTCTCGTCAGTGAGGGCTCCCGGTAGAAGACGCACGAGACTGTCTGCAAGTATGGCAGCCGGTATCTCGCCGCCGCTCACCACATAGTCACCCACCGATATCTCTCTGGTAATCAGATGTTCCCGTATCCTCTCGTCGATCCCTTTGTAGTGCCCGCAGAGAATGATGATGTTTTCCTTCAGCGAGAGTTCGTTTGAAATACCCTGGTTGAGAATCTCTCCGTCCGGTGACATGTAGATCACCTCGTCGTAATCCCTTTCTTTCTTGAGGTCCTCTATCATCCGGAACACCGGCTCCACCATGAGCACCATGCCCGCATCTCCCCCATAGCAGTAGTCATCTACGGTCTGCCTGGGCCCGAGTCCGTATTCCCGGAGGCTGTGGACCCTGATATCGACGAGACCATTCTTAATGGCCCTTCCCACAATTGAATGAGAAAGAGGACTTTCCAAAAGCTCTGGCACTACGGTAAGGATGTCAATGCGCATTGCGGACCTAATTTTATATACTTTAGGCAAAAGTACTCATTTTTTAATTTATTCTTCATATATTTGCATACTATAGATAACTATTAACATTAAACTCCTTGTCATGAGTGAAGAAATCAATCCTGGCGCTCCTGTAACGCCAGATGTAGAAGAGACCGTTGAAATTGCCCGTGAGGCTTCAGTAGTCGAACCAGTCGTTGAGAATCAGGAAGAGCCTGCGCAGGCTGCTGCCGGAGAGGAAACCGTTGCAGCGGAGGACGTTGTTGCCGCAGAGGAGGCAGTAGAGGAAGAGAAGGCCCCTGAATTCTTCGACAATCCCGCCGAGTACGTTGGAAAGACGCTTGCAGAGATTGCCGCCCTGTTCGAGAGTTTCCTTCAGGATCCCGACAGGATGAAGAAGTCCCGTCAGGCGGACGCCCTCAAGTCGGCTTTCTACAAGAAGCTTTCGAGCGAGAAGGTCCAGGCAGGCCTTGCTCCTGCAGTTGAGGATGGTTCGGACGAGACCGTGGAGGAAGAGGCTCCCGAAAAGGAGAATCCCTTCGAGGCTGTAGAGCGTGGATTCAAGTCCCTTTTCGCCAAATACAAGGAGGAACGCGCAGAATACAACAAGGAACAGGAAAAGAGCAGGGAAGAGAACCTCTCCCTCAAGCAGGCCGTAATCGAGGATCTGAAGGCCCTTGTCGAAAAGCAGGAGGACATCAGCGCAACATTCCCCGCTTTCCGCGCCATCCAGCAGCGTTGGAGGGAGATCGGCCCCGTTCCCGCCCAGAATTTCCGCGATATCAACGATACATATCAGTTCTATGTCGAGAAATTCTACGACATGGTCAAGATAAACCATGACCTGCGCGACCTCGATTTCAAGAAGAACCTCGAGGCGAAGACCGGCTTCTGCGAGCAGGCTGAGAAGCTTTCCGAGAGCGAGAACGTAATCGAGGCTTTCCATGAACTCCAGAAACTCCATGAACAGTGGAAGGAGTTCGGCCCCGTGTCCAAGGAATTCAGGGAGTCGATATGGGAACGTTTCA
>CACXFP010000192.1 GCA_902766985.1 uncultured Bacteroidia bacterium
AGGGATTATCCGGTCTATTCGGCGCTGATGGGGCCGAAAGGGACCGATGCCGTCAGGCGGAAGGGTTTTTTCGAGATTGATATTGAAGGAGACATGGTGACCCCTGTCGTTGAAGGGTCCGGGGAATGCGCCTACTCAACGTTTACCGATGACGGGAACTGCATGTGTTCTGTCGAGAAATGTTTCTTTGCGGGAAAATGTTCCTTCCGAAAACCCATGTCATGCCGCCTGTACCCCATACGGGTAACGGACCTGACAGGCGGGGGAAAGGCCCTGAACCTTCACAGGTGGAGGATATGCAAGGATGCCTACAGGAAGGGCAGGGAAGAGGGGACAAGGGTGTACCAGTTCCTGAGGGAGCCGCTTACCGAGGCCTTCGGCAAGGAGTTCTATGAGGCCCTGGACGTTGCCGCCCGCAGCCTATTCCCCTGATCCGGAGTAGTTTTCCTCTATGAGCTTGAGCGCTGCCTCTTCGTCCGAGGCATTGACCTTGACTAGCACTTCGTCAACATAGTTGATGGAGACGTAGGAGGAGTTCTCGCCGAATACGGCGGCGGGGATGCCGTTGTCATTGAGCATCCCGGCGAGGATGTGGGCGCTCATCGCGTCCCTGAATCGCGCGACTGTCTTGAATTCTTCTTCCATGGTTATTCGTATTGACTGCGATTGAACTTCATTTCCAAGGCGCTGATCAGCCTTACGATATCTTTGTTGGGCCCTTCGAGGGCATATCCTTCCATCGTGCGCGTGAATGTCACCCGGTCTTCCCACAACCTCTTGAGCCGCCCGAAAGACGAGGAAAGCCTGAAAGACATGCCGTCCCCGTCGGAACTCTCCAGTTCATAACCCCTGTCTTCCATGAGGGAAACGATGCCATCACGGGTCTCGGAAGGATCTCCGGGTATGACGGCGTTCCTGGTGGCGTAGGCGAGCCTGGGGTAGAAGGCGGCGACTACGGCGAACAGGCCGGCAATCTGCCACACAGACTGCATCCCGTTGCGGAAAAGGGATTCGGGAGAGGGCTCGACAAGTTTCATGAGGATGAAGACTCCGAGTATCGCGGAGAAAAGGATGACGAACCAGAAGAAATATTTTACGGCTCTGACCAGGTATTTCATGTCTCGGGTGGTTTGATTGTTGCATACAAAGATAACAAATTGATGGCATTTTGCTATTTTTGCATCATCTTGAACCCATAAAAGATTATTGTCATGGTAGAAGATCCGCTTGAGCGCATTGAGCGCGAAGAAAGAGAAAAAAAGAACAAGGGACTGAGGAACATCACCATCGGTCTCGCATGCGTGGCTGCCGCCCTTGCAGTGGCCCTTGGATATATCTGGTTCCAGAAGAGTTCCCTGGTAAATGACCTCAATGTGGAGAAACAGGAACTTACCGCCCAGCTGGAGAACCTCCAGAACGACTATGTGAACCTGTCCTCCGATTATGAGATGATCAATTCCCAGCTTGATTCATCCAGGGAGGAAGTCGCCCAGCTCATCGAGCGCGTGAAGAAAACGGATGCGACCAACCGCGCGCAGATCCGCAAATACGAGAAGGAACTCGGCACCCTGAGGAGCATCATGCGCAACTACATCGTCCAGATAGATTCCCTGAACACCCTCAACCACAAGCTTACGGCCGACGCCGCAGCCGCGAGGAAGGAAGCCGCCGAGAGCAAGGCTGCCAACGCCGAACTCAACAGGCAGGTGGAAAGCCTGTCCGGACAGGTTGCCGCCGGTTCCGTCATCAAGGCCAGGGGGCTTGGGATAGCCGCCTACAACTCCACCGACAAGGTCACCGACAGGAGCAGCCGCGTAGTGCGCCTGCTCACCACGCTCAGCCTCGTAGAGAACGACCTGGCCCCCAAGGGTCCCGTGCGTGTCTATATCCGCGTAAAGGATCCCGAGGGCATCCTCCTCACCAACAGCAACCAGACATCGTTCACCTACAACGGCGAAACCCTTGTCGCTTCCGCCTCCCGCGAGGTTGACTACGAAGGAAAGGAAGTCGAGATGAGCATTTACCTCAACGACATCCCCTCCTACACGAAGGGAATCTATTCCGTCGAGGCTTACACTGAGAAGTCCTTCCTGGGCAAGGCAGAACTCCTTCTCAGGTGATATACATCCACGTTCCTTTCTGCAGGAGTTTCTGCACCTATTGCGATTTCTATTCGGAGATTGCTCCGAAGGAATGCGGCGGGATCCTCGGATCCTGGCAGGATTCCATGCTGAAGGAAATAGAATCGAGGAAGGACGAGATATCCGCTCCGGCGGAAGTCAAGACGCTCTACATCGGCGGCGGCACCCCATCGGTGTTGCCGCTGTCCGTTCTCGGCAGCATCGTTTCCGCTATAAAGGCCCTGTGTCCTGACGGTTTCATGGAATTCACCGTCGAGGTCAATCCGGACGACGTCACCCCTTCGTATGCCTCCGGCCTCAGGGACCTAGGGGTGGACAGGGTGAGCATGGGTGTGCAGTCTTTCGATGACGGAATCCTCCGTTGGATGAACCGGAGGCATGATTCCACCGGAGCCGTCAAGGCTTTCCATACCCTTAGGGAGGCCGGGTTCGGAAACATCAGCATAGACTTGATATTCGGACTGCCGCAGCTCTCTGACGTGTTGTGGGCGGATACCGTGTCCAAGGCTCTGGCGCTGGCCCCGGAGCATGTTTCAGCATACCAGCTCAGCGTTGAGGGAGGCAGCGCCCTCTCGGAAATGCTCGAAAAGGGGGAATGGGAAGAGGCTCCGGAAGACCTTTGCCGGAGGCAGTACGGATTCCTGTGCGCGGAACTCGCAAAAAACGGATACCGCCATTATGAAATCTCCAATTTCGCCCTTCCCGGACGAGAAGCCATACACAATTCCGCATATTGGAGGCGGGTCCCGTACGTAGGCCTTGGGCCGGGGGCCCATTCCCTGATCCGTTCGGCCGGAGAGGAGAGGAGGGTCTGGAATACGGAAACCCTTTCCGGCTGGACCAGGGAAGGAGAGATACTTACTCCCGAGGATATCAGGGCCGAAAGGATAATGCTGGGGCTACGGACTTCCGATGGAATGGAGATTTCCGAACTTGAGAGTCTTGCAGGAAAGGATGCCGTCCTTGCCTTGGAAAGGGAAGGGGCATTGGTGGAATTCGGTAATGACGGTGAGTCCGTGCCCGGGATGATCCGGATTCCGGAGGACAGGTTTTTCGTTTCGGACGAAATAATAAGGGAGCTCATCTGAGGGCTCCCTTAGATTAATCCATATGTTCCTGTCCGGCTAGATGGACAGGACATTCAGGACACTGATAAGTTCCTTGTCTATGGGTTTGTTCTGTTTGACCGCACGGGTGAGGGGGACATAGACGATCTTGTCGTTTGCAATTCCCACCATGATGTTGCGTTGTCCCTCATTGAGGGCCTCGATGGCGGCATAGCCGAGCCGGCTGGCCAGGATGCGGTCGCTCGCGCTCGGAGTGCCTCCCCTCTGGAGATGTCCCAGGATCGTCACCCTCACGTCATACTGGGGATATTCCTTTCGGACGCGCTCTGCATAGTAGAGGGCTCCTCCCTGACCGTTTTCCTTGCTCTCGGACACGAGTACGATCGATGAGTTCTTGCTCTTGCGCATACCCCGCCCGATGAACTGGGCCAGCTGGTCCACGTCTGTCTGGTCCTCGGGGATGATCGCAGCCTCGGCTCCGGATGCTATGGCGCTGTTCTGGGCGAGGAAGCCGGCATCCCTCCCCATGACTTCGATGAAGAAGATCCGGTCATGGGAGGTGGCGGTGTCGCGGATCTTGTCCACGCAGTCCACTATCGTGTTCAAGGCCGTATCATAGCCGATGGTGAGGTCGGTGCCGTAAAGGTCGTTGTCGATGGTGCCGGGAAGGCCGATCACGCGCATGTCATATTCTTTTGCAAAATCCCGGGCTCCGGTAAGGGAGCCGTTTCCGCCGATGACGATAAGGGCGTCGACATCATGGGCCTTGAGCTGCTCGTATGCCTTCCTCTGGCCTTCATCGGAGAGGAATTCCTTGCTGCGGGCGGTTTTCAAAAAGGTCCCGCCCCTCTGGATGGTGTTGCTGACGCTGGAGGATGTGAGTTCCTTGAATTCTCCGTTGATGAGACCCTCGTATCCCCTGTACACTCCGTACACTTTCCAACCTTCATAAATCGCGCTTCTGGTGACAGCCCGGATGCAGGCATTCATCCCAGGAGCGTCTCCGCCCGAAGTAAGGACGGCAATGGTTTTGATCTGTGCCATATTTCGTTATTAAATGGATCAATTTTGAAACTCCGCCGCTGGTTGCCGCAAAATCCGAGCCTGAACCGCCAAAAAATGTAGTATGTGGAACAATTTATGATTATATTTGTGAAAAAGGAAACTATCATGAGAACAGGAACATTTTTCGCATTGCTTACCGGAATCGCCGCCGGCGTGACCCTCGGGGTCCTTTTCGCTCCGGAATCCGGTGATGAAACCCGCAAGAAACTGAAGAAGGCTGCTGAAGAGGGCTGCGACAAGATCAAGGATGCCGCAGCGGACCTCAAGGACTTGGCAGCCGATGTCGCCGATGACGTCAGCGGATCTGCCGCCGCAGCCTATTCCGTTGCCAAGGACAAGGTGTCCGAGGTGGCCCGGAAGGCAAGGGTCAAAACCAAGCTGGCGCTCAGGGACCTCTCCGACCTGAAGGAATCATTGAAGGAAGAAGGCAACAATCTCAAGGAGGACGCGAGGGCCAGGCTTCTGGAACAGCTTCAGAAGATCGAGGATTCGCTCCGTCCCGAAGAGGCCTGAGCCATGATGGACTATTCCAAGTCCTTCGAGAACCTGTCGTCGGATGCCAGGGAGTATATCGACCTGAAGGTTGACGACCTGAAGCTCAGGACCGTAAAAGGGCTTTCGGTCACGATAGGGAGGTTGCTTTGGATCATCCTCCTTCTCTCTGTGGTCTCCGTGGTCCTGATGACCCTGGCGTTCGGTCTGGTGGCCCTTCTGGGCGATGTCCTGGATAGTTTTGCCGCCGCCGCTTTCATTGTGGCAGGCATCTTCGTCGTCCTCGGGGTCGTCGTCTGGTTCCTCAAAGGAAAGCTGTTCACCGATTCGCTCGTAAGGCTTTTCGCGAAGTTGTTCTTTGACGATAACTCATCTAACGGATAAGACAGGATGGTAGATTATAAAAACATAAGGACCCTCTCTGACATCGACAGGGAACGGGAAACCCTCCGCACCAGGCTGTCGGTCAAGGAAAGCCACCTGTCTTCCAGTTTCATGACGGTGAAAGAGGGGTTCACTCCCACGGCTCTTTTCGCAGAGGGGGTGCGCTCGGCTTCTTCCGTGATCCCATTGGACAGGATCGTCCTTGCGGCGGTCCGTTTTCTGAAACGTAGACTTTCGAGATAGACAATCAGCATGGACCAGTTTGCCGGAAGGATAGAGTCCCTTCGCAGCATCATGCGCTCGAGGGGATGGGATGCTGTCATAATTTCGGGGTCCGATCCCCATTCAAGCGAATATGTCTCACCGCGATGGCGTCAGGTGGAATGGCTGTCCGGCTTCACGGGTGAGGGCGACATCGTTGTTACCGATGACCACGCCGGCCTGTGGACGGACACCAGATATTTCATCCAGGCAGACCGGCAGCTTGCCGGCACCGGGATCGAACTACACAAGACCTGCGTCCCGGACCAGGTCCTTATCCCGCAATGGCTGTCCTCCCGTTTCCCTTCCTCTGAAGAGGGACCCACGGTAGCGATTGACGGACTCTGCGAGAAAATGTCTTTCGTTGACAGCCTTGACAGGAAGTTCAACGTCGTCGACGTCCCGAACCTTCCGGACCTCGTCTGGGAGGACCGTCCTGCCGCGCCGCAGTCTCCCATCATAACCCTTGGAGAGGAACAGGTGGGATGGTCCCGCGAACATAAGATATCCTGGCTGCGAAAGAAACTGATGCAGAGCGGCTGCGACGCCATATTCCTGACAGCCCTCGACGAGATTGCCTGGCTCTTGAACGTAAGGGGGGCTGATGTGGAATACAATCCCGTAGTACTTTCCTACCTCCTGGTCACAATGGACGATGTGGACTGGTATGTACGTAAATTTCCTCCCAGCAGGGATCCGGAAACGCAGGACAGTTTCTACGAGCTGAAAGCGGACGGCGTGGCGGTGAAGGACTATGATGACGTAGGCCTCGACCTTGCCGCCCTTGCGGACGACGACTCCGTAGGAAGGCTCTGGATCGATCCGTCCACCCTTAATTATAACCTTTACAAGGTTCTGGAATCGGTATCCGCCGACCTTGAACTTGTCAGGGGGCGTTCCCCCATAGCCCTCAGGAAGGCGGTAAAGAACGAAGTGGAGATCGCCGGCATGAAGGAAGCCCACGTGGAAGACGGTGCCGTGATGGAAAGGTTCCTATGGTGGCTTGAGAGGCAACTTTCCCTAGACAGTGGAATCACCGAGTACGATGCAGCCCGGAAGCTCTCATCCCTCCGGGCCGAGGTCGAAGGATATAGGGGAGACAGTTTCCAGACGATATCCGCCTACGGTCCCAATGCCGCCCTTCCACATTATGTTACACCAGTTTCCGGGTCTGCCCTCCTTGAGCCCAGAGGGCTTTATCTGGTCGATTCAGGCGGCCAGTATGTCTTCGGGACGACGGACATAACCAGAACGGTTCCGCTCGGTCCCTGCACCGACCTCGAAAAAGAAGACTATACCCTTGTCCTCAAAGGCCATATAGACCTCGCGATGGCTGTATTCCCGAAAGGGACGGCCGGCTGCCATCTGGACGTCCTTGCGAGGGAACCTCTCTGGCATTCCAAACGCAATTTCGGCCACGGAACGGGTCATGGGGTGGGATTCTACCTCAACGTCCACGAGGGGCCCCAGGACATACGCCCAAGTTTCAACCGCCAGCCCCTTCTGCCCGGAATGATTACCTCGGACGAGCCCGGCATCTACAGGGAGGGCCGTTTCGGCGTCCGCCACGAGAACCTCATCCTCACCGTCAGCGCCGGGGAGAACGACTTCGGGTCCTGGCTCCGGTTCGAGCCGCTTACCCTCTGTCATTTCGACACATCGGCCATCGTCCCAGGGCTGCTCAGCCAGGAGGAGAAGGATTGGCTCAACTCATATAACAAGCGGGTATTCGACACCCTCTCGCCCCTTCTTGGAAAAGAAATATCGGCCTGGCTCCAGGAGAAGACCAGACCGATATAGGAGATTCTTCGCTTTGCTCAGAATGACATCGGATCATTCGTTCCCGACCTTGGGGAGCAGTGCGAGACCGCGGGCGATGTCTTCGTCCGTAGGAATCGTGTCCGTCATTGTGCCGTTGTTGTACTGCTCATACGCCACCAGGTCGAAGTAGCCGGTGCCGGTGAGGTTGAAAGCGATGACCTTCTCTTCCCCGGTCTCCTTGCACTTGAGAGCTTCGTCGATGGCGACTCGGATTGCGTGGCTGGATTCGGGAGCGGGAAGGATGCCTTCGCTGCGCGCGAACATTTCGGCGGCCTCGAATACGGAAGTCTGCTCGACGGCGCGCACCGAGAAGACCTTGTCGGCATAGAGCTGGGCCAGGATGGGGCTGATTCCATGGAAACGGAGACCTCCGGCATGGTTGGCCGACGGGATGAACTGGCTGCCGAGGGTGTACATCTTGGCAAGGGGGCAGATCATGCCGGTGTCGCAGAAGTCGTATGCGAACTTGCCCCTTGTGAAGCTGGGACATGACGCAGGTTCGACTCCGATGATCTCATAGTTGTTCTCTCCGCGAAGGATTTCCCCGATAAACGGGCTCGCGAAACCTCCGAGGTTCGACCCGCCTCCGGCGCATCCGATGAGGATGTCCGGCTTGACTCCTAGTTTCTCAAAGGCTGCCTTGGTCTCAAGACCTATGATCGACTGGTGCAGGAGGACCTGGTTGAGGACGGAGCCAAGCACATAGCGGTAGCCGGGAGTGGTGACTGCCGCCTCCACCGCTTCGGAAATGGCGCAGCCAAGGGAGCCCGTGGTGCCCGGATGTTCGGCGAGGATCTTCTTGCCCACCTGGGTGGTGTTGCTCGGGGAAGGGGTGACGTTGGCGCCATAGGTGCGCATGACCTCGCGCCGGAAGGGCTTCTGCTCATAGGAAACCTTCACCATATAGACCTTGCAGTCAAGGTCGTAGTAGGCGCATGCCATGCTGAGGGCGGTACCCCACTGGCCGGCTCCTGTCTCCGTAGTTACGCCTTTGAGTCCCTGGGCCTTGGCATAGTATGCCTGGGCAATCGCAGAATTGAGCTTGTGGGAACCGGAAGTGTTGTTCCCTTCGAATTTGTAATAGATCTTGGCCGGCGTACCGAGGACTTTCTCAAGGAAGTATGCCCTAACAAGTGGTGAAGGACGGTACATCTTGTAGAAATCCACCACGCTTTCAGGGATGTCGAAAAACCTGGTATCGTTGTCGAGTTCCTGTTTGTTCAGTTCTTCGCAGAATATCGGGTTCATTTCTTCCAGGGTCAGGGCATGTCCGTCGGCAGGGCTGATAAGCGGTGCGGGCTTGTTTTTCATGTCGGCCCTGACGTTATACCACTGACGGGGAATCTCGTTCTCGTCCAGATAAGTCTTGTAGGGGATCGATTTGTCATTCCGTGCCATAATTGTTAAGTGTTTGATGGTTTATAAATAAAGGTTGATGATTGTCAAAAAAAATCCGGGCCCCGTCGCAGTGCGGCAGGGCCCGAAGTATCTGTTATCCTTACACGGCGCTTACCTCTTACGACTCTAGGAGTGTAACAGGCGCCACCAGAAGAATATGCTGCTCATATTTCTCATTCTTTTGCAATACTAAGCAAAAAAACATTCACTTCCAAGGATTTTCAAAAAAATTATTCATACCCCTGGGGGAAAGCCTTCAGGGCGGACATCAGGGCGCTGTTGAAAATTCCCTTTTCCCTTTCATCGATGAAATCGACGGCTATGGGAATCATGAACATCCTTTTCTGGAGCCACTCCGGCATTTTCTTGTAGTCAAGGAGCCTCTGGCTGTCCTTTTCGGTGGTCACCACCACCGCGGTGGGATTCTCCCTGGCCGCAGCAGCTATTTTCCGGATGTCCATGGAGTTGTACTTATGATGGTCCGCGAAGGAGAATCTCTTCACTATCTTGTATTTGTCGCTCAGGAATCTCCTCATCGGAGTATCCTTCGCAATCCCGGAGAACAGGATGAGTTTCTGGGAATAGATGTATCGGGAATCGCCGCACTCATACACCGGCTTCAGCTCCTGGTAGCGGATGGCGGTGAACAGGATGGTCTGGCGCTTGCCCCGGCGGTTCTCCCCGGTGCAGGTTTCCAGGCTGAAATTCTTTATCCCCAAGGACTTGGCCAGTCCGGCCTTTTCCCAGTCCTCGAGATAAGCCGGGCACTTTGTGACTATGATGACATCGGCGACCTCTATCCTTTCAGGGAGATCCCTCAGATGGCCCAGCGGAAGAAGGCGGTCCTTGTAGACGGGACGGTTGTAATCCACCAGGACGATATTGTAGTAGGAGCGCAGGGCCCGGTACTGGAAGGCATCGTCAAGCAGGATCAGGTCGGAAGGAGGGAGAGCCTTGTCCCTGCAGGCCTTTCCCCGGCGTGATGTGGTGAGTTTGTCGGGATGGAGGAGGAAGTCGCAACCTTCGATCCTGTTGCGGTCCACGGCTACGGTGGCGACCGGGAAATTCTTCTTGATCTGGAGGGGCTCATCCCCGAAGAACCTGGCGCTTCCGTCCAAGGTAACCTGCTGGAAACCGCGGCTCTTGCGTTTATGTCCCCTGGAAAGTACGGCAATGTTCTTGTATGCCCAGTCGTTGCTCTCGAGCAGGGTTTTGAGGACCATCTCGGTGTGTGGGGTCTTTCCGGTTCCGCCTACCGTTATATTGCCGATGCATATTGTCGGGACGTCGCAGGGATGTGTCTTGTAGATGATACCCTTGTTGTAGAGCCAATGCCTGGTTTTCAGGGTCAGATAGTATGGGAACAGAATCAGTTTGTCAAGCATAGGTCACAAATATACAAAAAATTACAACCCATAGACACTGCTTTGTTCCGAAAGGGGTGTTTCTCCCCATCTTTCCGCAATCGAATCCAGGATTCCGGATACGCGGTCCGGGTCTTTTTCCGTCACGAGGGCGATCCTGGTCTCCTTGAAGTCCGGCAGGCCTTTGAAATAACAGGAGAGGTGCCGGCGCATTTCGAGCACTCCGGTGACCTCCCCCTTGAGAGCCAGAGACAGTCCCAGATGCCTTTTTGCGAGGGCGACCCTTTCCCTCACCCCCATCGGAGGGAGGAACTCCCCGGTGGAAAGGAAATGCTTGATTTCCCGGAATATCCACGGATGTCCAAAAGAGGCGCGCCCTACCATTATGCCGTCCACACCGTAGCGTTCGAATGCTTCCAGGGCCTTTTGCGGAGAATTGATGTCCCCGTTGCCGATCACCGGGATCCTCATCCTCGGGTTTTCCTTCACCTTGCCGATAAGGGTCCAGTCGGCCTCTCCCTTGTACATCTGGCACCTTGTCCTTCCG
>CACXFP010000193.1 GCA_902766985.1 uncultured Bacteroidia bacterium
GAAGCCAGCATCGGTTCAAGTATGCCGGTCATGAGGGCGATCGTGCCGGCGGACACTCCGGGAACCACCCCGGAACCCATTCCGAAGCCTTTTGCGGCATTCAGGATATCTCCCTTGAAACTTTTTTTCATTTGATCTTGTCCAGATATGACTTCATGGCCAGGAAAGCCTCGGCTTCCGAAAGCGTCCGTCCTGAGGGATCGGAAACCACCATGTCGAAGATGTGGCCTGGCAGTTGTTTGCGGCCCAGCTTGAACTTTGCGCGGGAAATCGCGGAGATAAATTCCACAACGAAGTCTCCGTTATTGACCAGGGAGATGAAAAGATCTGATTCACAGCTTGATACCTGTGCTGTTTTTTCTTTGGACAGACGTCCGAACCAGTTGAGGTCCTTGCGCAGGATAGTGCCCGTGATGCTGGTGATGAGCCTCTCTCCGGAGCCCAGTTTCTTCATGTCCAGGAAATAGATTTCCCCTTTGATGTCGTTCTCGCGGAAGAAATTCTGAAGCAGAAGTTTGCACTCGTCGAAAGAGGTGTCTTCCGAGTCCAGCAGGGCGGTCGCGCTGTGGATGGAAGATAGCGGCATCATGGATGTCGGCTCCTGGCTGCGGAACTTCTTCAGGGCTTTTTTTCTCAGTAATGACTTTATTGCTGAAATGATTTTCATACGAATTCTACATTGACACCATGTAAGGCAATCAGGCTGCGGATCTCTTCCTTTGCGGCCTTCCACCTGGGCACGTCAATCTTGGTTCCGACGACCTCGACCACCTTTGCGGCGATAATCGAACCCACCTGCCCGCAGACATCCAGGGGCATGCCCAGGGAATGGGCGTAGAGGAATCCGGCGGCGTAGGTGTCGCCGGCTCCGGTGGCGTCTATTGTCTTGGCCGGCCATGGCCCTATAAAATGATACTCGTCGCCGCTCTGGACCATGGATCCTTCCTTGCCCACCTTTACGACGGCGATGTCGCAGTGCCTGGAAAGTTCTTCGAGGGCTTCGCGCGGGGGGAGCTTGGTGAATGCCCTGGATTCAGATTCATTGGCGAAGACGATATCCACATACTTGTCCACGAGGTTGTGGAGGAAGGCGTCGTTGGACTCGACCACGTTGTAGGAGGCCATGTCTATGGAAATGATGCATCCCGCTGCCTTGGCCATCTGCACAGCCGTGGATATGAGTTCCTGGTCCTGAACGAGATATCCTTCTATGTGGAAGTAGTCGTAGCCTTCGAAGTATTCGGGCCTGAGGTCTTTGGGGCTGAGCTCGAGGGCGGCTCCCATATAGTCGGCGAATGTCCTTTCGGCATTGGCGCCGGTGATGAAAACCATGCACCTTCCGGATGATTTCGTGCCCTGCAGCATGGTCATCTTCACTCCGGACTGCTCCATCGTGCTTTTGAAAAGGTGTCCGATCTCATCGTCGCCGATCTTCCCGATATATCCCGAAGGCATTCCGAAGATTGAAGTGCAGGTTATGGTATTGGCTGCCGAGCCTCCGGGAACGTACTTGACTCCTATCTCCTTGAGGGCCGACCAGATATTGTCTCCGGTTTCCATGTCCACATGCTGCATGCTCCCTTTCGGGAGGTGGTATTTTTCCAGGAGGGAGTCGTCCGGAAGTACGGCGAGTATGTCTGTAAGGGCATTTCCGATGCCGAGGATGGATTTCATTTTCTACTATGATGGTTGCACGGATTGCAAAGTTATTAAAATTTATGTTAAATTCGCATGATATTGCGGTTGTATGGAGAAACGTGTTTCTAATGCCTTGAACTATTTCCTGTGGCTTTCGGTAGCCGCAGTTCTCCTTTTTTTCTGCTTCAAGGGGGTTGACTGGTCCGCTTTCTGGGATGGACTTAGGTCCTGCCGTTGGGAATTCATCGCCATGTCTATGGGTTTCGGAGCCTTGTCCTTTTGGTTCAGGGGACTCCGTTGGAGGGAGCTGCTTCTCCCGATAGATCCGTCGACAAAGCGGCTCACCGTTTTCAATGCGGTGAATATCAGTTATATCGTCAATATGGTAATGCCGAGGGTAGGGGAGTTTGCCCGCTGCGGGTTCATTACCAGGCATTCTTCGAAGGATGAAAACGGCAAGACCCTGGCTTCTTATGACAAGGTGCTTGGCACGGTGGTGATGGAGAGGGCGTGGGATATCCTGATGGTAATCCTTCTGGTGCTCGGTTTCCTCACCGTTGGCATGAGCAGGTACGGGGAGTTTTTCGTCAGTGGCATAATTGCCCCTATTTCTGAAAAACTCAATTCCAGCGCCACCCTTGTCTTTGTGTGCATGCTCGTCCTGGCGGGCCTTTTCATCTGGTTTGTCGTCAGAAACAGGCACAGGTTCGGTTTCCTTTCCAGGATAGCGGATTTCTTCGACGGCATGTGGGAAGGTCTCGGAACTTGCCTGCACATGAGAAGCGGCTGGAAGTTCGTTGCCCTCACCCTCCTGATATGGCTGTGTTACTGGATGATGAGCGCAGGAGTCGTATGGGCCGTGCAGGGGATGGACCTTGACAGCGTCGGACCTGAACTCCGTGGAGCCGTCGCCAATGTCTCCGGCCTTGATATGTTCGACGCCCTC
>CACXFP010000194.1 GCA_902766985.1 uncultured Bacteroidia bacterium
AAGGTTGAGGTCGTTAACAGATAAAGGCTTCCGACAATGAGCATCTACAGAACCGCGGTGCAGAAACCGGTCACCACCATACTGGTCTTCGTGGCCTTCGTGGTGTTCGGTATCTACTCGCTTATAAACACTTCCATCGCCCAGTTCCCGGATTTCGACGCGAATGTGGTGATGGTCATGAGTTCCTACCCGGGGGCCAGCGCCTCCGATGTGGAGAACAACCTTACCAAACTCCTGGAGAACGCCCTGAACGGAGTCGAGCACCTGAAGGACATGACGTCCCGCTCCAGGGAGAACATAGGGATAGTCATCCTGGAATTCGAATACGGAACCGACATCAACAATGCCTGCAACGACGTGAGGGACAAGTTGGACATGGTGAGCATGACCCTGCCCGACGGGGCTTCACAGCCATACCTCATGAAATTCAGCCTTGACGACATGCCGGTGATGATCCTGTCAGCCACTGCCGACGAGTCTTTCAACGGCCTCGACCGTATCCTGGACGACAGGGTAACCACTCCGTTGGCCCGTGTGAACGGAGTCGGTACCGTGAACGTGGTGGGAGCCCCTACCCGCGAGATACAGGTATATTGCGATCCCAACAAACTTGCAGGTTACGGTCTTTCCATCGCCGGCATCGCCGGGGCCATTTCCTATGAGAACCGCAACGTTCCTTCCGGAAGCATCGACATTGGCACCGAGACCTATTCCCTCCGGGTTGAGAAGGAATTCAAGGACCCTGTTGAAATACTTGACGTGGTTGTAGGTTACAGCGGAGGCAACGCAATCTACCTGCGTGACGTTGCGACCCTCGTGGACGGACCTGCGGAAAAATACCAGCAGTCGTTTACGGGCGGCGTCCAGTCGGCTGCCATCACAATACAGAAGCAGACGGGATCGAACACCGTCAACGTCATCCGTGACGTGAAGAAGAAGATTGCGGAGATTGAACCCAACCTTCCTCCCGACATCCATATCTCTACTGTCATCGACTCTTCCGACAACATCATCAACACCATCAACTCCCTCCTAAAGACCATTCTGATCACCTTGCTGGTGGTGATGTTCGTCGTATTCATATTCCTCGGAAGGTGGAGGGCTACGTTTATCATCGTCCTAGCCATCCCTATTGCCCTGATGGGCTCCCTCATCTACCTGCTTGCAACACATAATACGTTGAACATCATATCGATGTCAGCATTGTCCATTGCAATCGGAATGGTCGTGGACAACTCCATCGTGGTGCTGGAAAACATATCCAAGCACATAGAAAGGGGTGAGAATACGAAGGAGGCGGCAGTGAACGGGACTTCCGAGGTCTCCGGATCCATCATCGGATCCACCCTCACGACTTTGTGCGTGTTCCTTCCCATTACCATGGTGTCCGGAATGGCCGGCATCATGTTCACCCAGCTCGGGTGGATCGTCTCAATCATCATGATAGTGTCCACGGCGATGGCCCTCACCCTGGTGCCCGTGATGTGCTCCCGTATGCTGAAGGCCGGTCCCAATAACGGCCGCCTTCACAGGATGATATTCGATCCCATCGAGAAGGCACTTTCGGCATTCTCCGAATGGTATTCCAAGGTCGTACGATGGTGTATAACGCATCGCAAGACGGTTACTCTCAGTGCCTTTGCCCTTATTGTAGCCGTTGTCGCCCTCCTGGCTCCCCAGATCAAGACCGGATTCTTCCCGAACTCCGACCAGGGACGTCTTTCCGTCACGGTTGAGCTGCCCGTGGGTACGGGGCAGGAAGTCACGGGAGAGTTCGCAGCCAGGCTCTACCAGAGGTTCGCTTCGGAAATCCCCGAGATCAAGGTGTTCCAGTATCGTTACGGCCAGGCGGATTCCGACAACTCGTTTGCCAACATGATGAATAACGGATCCTACCTTATCAGCATGAACATAAACCTCGGCTCCATGGAGGACCGCGACCGTTCAACGTCAGACATTGCCAATATAATCAGGGCCGAGCTCGCGGAATATCCGGAGATCAAGCGTGCCATGGTTTCCGAAGGCATGGGAGGTGTCGGTGGGGCCACCACCGTCGCCCTTGAGATTTATGGATATGATTTCGATGAGACCGACCGCATAGCCAAGGAAATACAGGAGAAGATGCTGGACAGCGGGGACTTCGTGCAGGTAACCCTGAGCCGCGACGAATATACTCCGGAGTATCAGGTTGATTTCGACCGTGAGAAACTTGCCATAAACGGCCTGAGCTCCACGACCGCGGCAAGCGCGTTCAGCGCTGCGATGAGCGGATCGGTGATGTCGTACTTCCGTGAGGAAGGAGATGAGTACAATATCCGTGTCCGCTATTCGAAGGATTACCGTTCCAGCGTGGCCGACATCGAGAACACCATCATCTACACCGCGACCGGGAAGGCTGTGAGGATAAAGGAACTCGGCTCCGTGGTCGAGACAAAGGTCCCTCCGACCATCGAGAGGAAGAACCGTGAAAGATACATCACCGTCACCGGAATCACCGCCAAGGGCGTAGCCATGAGCGACGGTGTCAGGTCCGTCCAGGACGTCGTCAAGACGGTCAATATCCCCAACGACATCACAACCGAAATGTCGGGAGACTTCGAGGACCAGCAGGAGATGTTCACCGACCTCGGCGTCCTTCTCCTCCTCATCTTCCTCCTGGTGTACATGGTCATGGCCGCCCAGTTCGAGAACTTCGTGAGCCCGTTCGTAATCATGTTCAGCATCCCCTTCGGATTCATGGGAGTACTTCTCGGCCTCTGGGCCACGGGAACGCAGCTTGACGTCATTTCCATGGTCGGCCTGCTGATCCTCGTGGGTATAGTTGTGAACAACGGTATCGTGCTCATAGATTATATCAATCTCATGAGGGAGAGGGGAATGAGCGTGATCGAGGCGGCTGTCACCTCTGCCAGGAGCCGTCTGAGGCCAATACTCATGACAACCCTTACCACCGTTATCGGCATGCTCCCGCTTGCCTTGGGCAGGGGAGAGGGTTCTGAAACCTGGAGGGGACTCGGTATGTCGGTGGCCTGGGGCCTGACCTTCTCCACCATCGTTACCCTTGTCCTCATCCCTACGATCTACTGTATCTTCGCTACCAGGCAGGAACGAAGGCAGTCAAGGAAACATAAATTCATAGTGAAGTAATGAAAGCTTTGTTCATAGCATATTCCCAGGCGTACAACCAGGATATCATCGAGTTGCTGGATTCTTTCGGCCAGAGGGGTTTCACCCGATGGACGGATGTAGGCGGCAGGGGAGGTTCCGACGGCATTCCCCACATGGGGGACCATGCGTGGCCGGAGATGAACCATGCCATGCTCTCCTTCGTAAAGGATGATGATACCGCGGCGAAGATAATCTCCGCCCTCCGCGAGACCGACGGCAGGTATCCCGACCTCGGGCTGAGGGTGTTTTCATGGACCATCGACGATTAGTTACAATTGTCGGGGAAATTGATTATATTTGTGAAAACCTATTAAAGCAAGTTTTATGGAACAGATAGCATCAAATGCAAATTTTGCTTCCCTTGTCGCAGAAGGAGTCGCCATGGTCGATTTCTGGGCGACATGGTGCGGCCCCTGCCGTGTCCTCGGCCCTACGGTCGATGACATTGCAAAGGAGTACGAGGGCAAGGTTACAGTTGTCAAATGCAATGTTGACGACTGTGAGGACATCGCTGTAGAATACGGCATCCGCAATATCCCCACCCTCATCTTCTTCAAGGACGGACAGCTCGTCGACAGGCTCGTCGGAGCGGTTCCCAAGAGTGAGATAACCGGAAAACTTGACTTGATCCTGAACTCATGAGACGGTTTCCGGCCATTGTCCTCACCTCACTTCTCCTGGTCCTTCCGGCCATCGCAGAGGCTCAGGTGAGGTTCGGTGTTACAGGGGGTATTACATCATCGACCTCCAACGTCAGGGATTTCGATACGAAATCGGTGTCCCTCTACCATGTCGGTGTCACGATGAAGGTTCCTCTAGGCCCTCTCGCCCTCCAGCCTTCCCTCCTCTACCAGATGAAGGGTGCCGCCCTGGGGGATGTCATTGACGGCAAGTCGGGAACCCAATTCGAGACCAGGACCGGCTTCGTGGAAATTCCCGTCCAGGTTCAGGTCGGATTCAAGCTGGGGCCCATACGGCCGTATGCCTTTGGCGAACCGTTCGTGGGGTTCGGGCTTACCAACAAGACCTCCGAGACCTTGAGCCAGACATTGAAGGACAAATGGAACGATGCCAACATCAAACGCTGGGAGTATGGTCTCGGACTCGGTGCCGGAGTCGAGCTGTTCGGCCATATCCAGGTGAGCGCCAAATATTTCTGGAACTTCGGCTCCCTGGTGGATGATGAGCAGAGGGTAAGCGCGTCCGAAATCGGGAATACCGTGAAGGAGGCTTTCAAGGAGGGAAGGAATTTCAACGGAATCAGTTTTTCCGTCGCCTTTTTGTTTTAGACCTGTCCGTCGGAATGGATGTCAATTCAATAAAGGAGTATCTGGGTGACAGCTGGACTGCCGCCATGGAAGTGTTGTACTCTTCCCTGAAGAGTGACATCAAGCTTCTCGACGACACGAACAGGAGGGTACTCTCCAAGCCCGGCAAACAGCTCCGGCCTGTAATCTGCCTCCTTGTGGCCCGGCTTTGCGGGAACGGGAAAATTACCGAGGGCAGCATCAGGTGCGCCGCAGCTTCGGAACTCCTCCACAACGCCACCCTTCTCCATGATGACGTCGCGGATGACAGCGCCAGCCGCAGAGGCATACCCACCGTCATGTCCCTGCTGGGAGGCCGTTCCTCCGTGCTCCTGGGAGATTTCTGGCTCGTGAAGGCCATGGACAACATCCTTCTTTCCGGCAAGGAAGGAGACAGGCTGATAAGGATATTCGCCAGGACCCTTTCCGACCTTGCGGAGGGGGAGATACTGCAGCTTGAAAAATCCATATCCTGCGATACCGGCGAAGAAGATTACCTCAGGATCATATTCAGCAAGACAGCGTCCCTTTTCGAGGCTGCAGCCTGTGCCGGAGCCATTTCCGCAGGTGCCACGGAGCAGCAGACGGAGGCTGTGAAGGTCTATGCCATGAATCTTGGCATGGCTTTCCAGATCAAGGATGACATACTTGATTATTACGGAGACGAAAGGATCGGCAAGCCCGT
>CACXFP010000195.1 GCA_902766985.1 uncultured Bacteroidia bacterium
GGCGACATAGGCTGTTATACCCTAGGAGCCCTTCCTCCTTTCAGGACCCTGTCCACCTGTGTGGACATGGGCGCTTCCATAACCATGGCCAAGGGAGCCGTGGACGCCGGAGCCCATCCGGTCGTTGCTGTAATAGGGGATTCCACCTTCACGCATAGCGGAATGACCGGGCTCCTGGATGCGGTCAACGAAGGGGCGGACATCACGGTGCTTATTTCCGACAATCTGACGACAGCCATGACCGGAGGCCAGGATTCGGCCGGCACCAGCAAGTATGAGGGCATCTGCACCGGTCTCGGCGTGGATCCTGCTCATGTCAGGGTGGTGGTTCCGTTGCCGGCGAAATTGGATGAGATAAGGGGAGTCATCCGCGAGGAAATTTCCTACAAGGGGGTCTCCGTCATAATAGCCAGAAGGGAATGTATCCAGTCTCTGAGGAGACATAATGCAGGTAAAAAATGAAAAAAGACATCATACTCTGCGGAGTGGGAGGCCAGGGCATCCTCTCCATCGCAACCGTCATAGGTGAGGCGGCAACGGCTGCGGGCCTGCATCTGAAGCAGGCTGAGGTCCATGGGATGAGCCAGAGGGGAGGGGACGTGGAGAGCGACCTGCGTCTGTCGACTGAGCCTGTCTCCAGCGACCTCATCGCCGAGGGAACGGCTGACATCATCCTGTCCATGGAGCCTATGGAGGCTCTGCGATACCTCAGGTTCCTCTCTCCGGACGGGGCGGTCATTACGGCTTCGGAACCCCTCGTTAATATTCCGGACTATCCTGACATGGAAACCCTTCTTGCCGAAGTCCGTTCACTTCCTGACGTCACCATGTGCGACATCGCAGCCCTCGCAAGGGAGAGCGGCAACCCCCGGGGAGCCAACATGGTCCTGCTTGGGATGGCGGCGGACAGGATAGGGATAGTGTCTCCAGGGGAACTTAGGGAGGCGGTGGCCCGGATCTTCGCTCCGAAGGGAGAGGATGTGGTCCTCGCCAACCAGGCTGCTTTCGACCTTGGAATGAGGGCCGCCGGAAAATAATCGGAAACAACGAACTTGACAATATGATCTGGAACGAACATAAAGAGACGATGTCCCGCGACGAGATGAGCGCGATGCAAGGGCATCGTCTGCACAAGATGGTGGATTATGTCTATCACAATGTGCCGTTTTACAGGAAAAAGCTTCAGGAGATGGACCTCATCCCTGATGATATCCGTACAATCGAGGACATCGTGAAGCTTCCGTTCACCACCAAGCAGGACCTTAGGGACAACTATCCCTATGGCCTCCAGGCAGCTCCGCAAAGCGAGATAATCCGTATCCACGCCTCATCCGGCACCACCGGCAATCCCACCATCGTGGTCTATACGAGGCGTGACATAGAAATCTGGGCCGAGTGCATGGCCCGCTGCCTTACTGCGTACGGGATGACAAGGAACGACACATTCTCTGTCTCTTACGGATACGGCCTCTTCACCGGAGGCCTGGGAGCGCACTACGGGGTGGAGAAGGTGGGTGGAGCCGTCGTCCCCGCTTCGACCGGCAACACGGAAAAGCACATCCGCCTGATCAGGGACCTCGGGATAGACGGTATCGCCTGCACCCCTTCCTATGCCCTCCACCTCGCAGAGGTGATGGAGCAGCTGGGAATCGACAAGAGCGAGATCAAGCTCCGGATAGGAGCCTTCGGGGCAGAGCCTTGGACGGAAAACATGAGGCAGGAGATAGAGAGCAGGCTCGGGCTCAAGGCCTATAACCTGTACGGCCTCAGCGAGATAATGGGACCATGCGTGAGTTTCGAGTGCTCCTGTCAGAGCGGTTCCCATATCAATGAAGACCACTTCTTTCCTGAGATCATCGACCCGGTTACCCTCGAGCCTCTCGGAAGGGGAAAGCATGGGGAACTGGTGTTCACCACCCTCACCAAACAGGGAATGCCTCTCCTTCGTTACCGTACAAGGGACCTGTGCAGCCTGATTGAAGGAGACGACTGCCCCTGCGGCCGCAAGATGGTAAGGATGAGCCCCGTGATGGGACGTTCCGACGACATGCTCATCATCCGAGGGATCAACGTCTTCCCTTCGCAGGTGGAGAGCGTCATCCTGGATATCCCCGAGTGCGCCCCCCGCTATCTGCTGGTAGTGGACAGGGTGGACAACCTCGATACCCTGACTGTCCATGTGGAAATGAGGCCCGAGTACTTTGCCGGGGCCGATACGATAGATGCCATCACCGACCTTGCCAAAAAGGTGTCCTTCAAGCTGCGCAGCGTCCTGAGCATTAACGCCCAGGTGCAGATACGCCAGCCAGGTTCGCTGGAAAGGAGTGTCGGAAAGGGGAAATATGTAATCGATAACCGCGTATTGAGATAGTATATGTCTTACAGTGAGTTTTATAATCCGGAAGAAACATTCTCCAGGGATGCCATATGTGCCTTGCAGACCGAAAGGCTCCGAAAGACCGTGGCACATTGCATGGGGTCGGCTTTCTACCGGAAGCGTTTCGCAGATGCAGGCCTCTCGCCTGAGGATATCATGACGCTTGACGACCTGAAGAAGGTCCCGTTCACCACGAAGCAGGACCTCAGGGATACCTATCCCTTCGGAATGGCTTCGATTCCGCTTTCCGAATGCACAAGGCTCCATTCTTCCAGCGGAACCACCGGCAATCCCACCGTTATACTCCATTCCCGCAGGGATCTTGAGGAATGGGCGAATGCGGTGGCCCGCTGCCTTTGGATGGTCGGATGCCGTCCGGAAGACGTTTTCCAGAACACTTCCGGTTACGGGATGTTCACCGGAGGTCTCGGTTTCCAGTACGGGGCGGAACGTCTCGGAATGCTCACCGTCCCCGCCGCTGCAGGAAATACGCTCAGGCAGATCAAGTTCTTCACCGATTTCAAGACAACGGTGGTGCATGCAATACCTTCATACGCCGCCAGGTTGTATGAGGTGATGTGCGAAAGGGGGATCGATCCCCGCAAGGACACCTCCCTGCGCATTCTGGCGATCGGCGCTGAGCCCCATAGCGAAGATACCAGGAAAAGGATAGAGGATATGCTTGGCGTCAAGGCATACAACTCGTTCGGAATGTCGGAGATGTGCGGTCCGGGAGTGGCCTTCGAGTGCCCCCGGCAGGAAGGGATGCATATCTGGGAGGACTATTACATCGTGGAAATAATCGATCCTGTGACCCTCGAGCCTGTCCCTGACGGGGAAGTCGGAGAACTGGTCCTCACCACTCTCAAGCGTGAGGCCATGCCGCTTCTGAGGTACAGGACCAGGGACCTTACCCGGATAATCCCGGGAGAGTGCCCCTGCGGCCGTCATCACCGGAGGATCGACCGTATCAAAGGGCGCAGCGACGATATGATAATCCTCAGGGGCGTAAACATCTTCCCTATCCAGGTCGAGCAGGTGCTGATGCAGTTCAAGGAACTTGCCTCGGATTATCTGATCACCCTAGAGAATGAAGGCGGCAATGACGGCATGACGGTGGAAGTCGAGTTCACGGAGCATTCCCTGGATGACTATTCCGCCCTTCAGAGACTTGAAAAGAACATAACCCGGATGCTCAGGGACGAAATCCTCGTCACTCCCAGGGTTAAGCTCGTACCCAAGGGCACCCTGCCCCAGAGCGAGGGAAAGGCAGTGAGGGTCCGTGACTTGAGAAAACAGTATTAAACAATCATAAGCCATGACAGTACATCAGCTTTCAATTTTCATAGAGAACAAGGCGGGAACCCTTGTCGGCCTGCTCCGCCAGTTGAAGGAGGCGAATATCAGCCTTATCGCGATCAGCATATCCGACACCATGGATTACGGGATCTGCCGGATCATATGCAGCGAGCCCATGAAGGCGTACGAATTTCTCAAGGATGCAGGGGTCGCCGTTTCCCTGCGCGAGGTGATTGCCGTGGAACTGGACGACGAACCCGGACGCGCGGCGGACGCCATAGGCATCCTGTCGGATGAGGGGCTCAGCATCGCCTACATGTATTCCTTCCGCCTTACGGGGAAGGGCGTCATAGTTTTCCGGACTGATGACAACCCCAGGGCCATAGAAGCTCTCCGGCGCGGAGGTCTTACCATGATACGTGAGGACGACCTGTCGAAACTCGTCTGACCTGCCCATCAATGCTAGGAACGATAGTCAATACGGCTTGCATCGTTGCAGGGAGCGTACTCGGGAGCGCCCTTAAATCCCGTCTTGACGAAAAATACCAGAATGCGCTGTACGGCGCCCTCGGCCTCGTGACCCTTGCCCTGGGCGCAAACATGTGCGTACAGAATTTCCCGAAGAGCGAGTTCCCCGTGCTGTTCATCGTGAGCATATGCCTTGGAGCCCTGGCCGGCTATGCCCTCGACATATCGGGACGCATAGACCGGACGGCCGAGAGGCACAACGTTTCCCGTCTCGTCCAGGGTCTCACCACCTCCTGTCTTCTCTACTGCATAGGGACCCTCTCGATCGTGGGCCCTGTCATGAGCGCGGTGTATGGTGACAATACATACCTCTTCACCAACGCCACCCTCGACCTGGTATCGTCGACCGTTTTCGCCGCCTCATATGGCATAGGGATGATGTGGGGAGCCCTTGTCCTTTTCTGCTGGCAGGGGAGCATCTATCTTATAGCCTATCTCCTGAACAGCGCTGATTTTATCCCGGAAGCGCTGATGGCTGAGATATCCATAGTCGGCGGACTTCTTCTTCTTTCATCCGGACTGTCCATCCTGAAGATAAAGGACCTCAAGACCGTAAACATGCTTCCGGCCCTCGCGGTCCCCATCCTGTTCTATATTTTGAAGGGCCTTATAGGTTGATAAATTGAATATATTCGCTACCTTTGCAGCGCAAAAAAGGAAGTATTTATGATGAAAAGAGTTTTAATCCTCGCGTTGGCTGCAACGGTGCTCGCATCGTGCGGCGAAGGGCATAAGAGCGCGATCCAGCGTGAAATCGGAAGATATGCCGTCGTGAAGGTTCCCGTTCCCGACCTTTCCGGAATAACGGAGAACGGTAAGGAGGTACTGAACCTTTACCGTTTTGCAGCGTATGAGGCTGACAACATTTACTGGAAACAATATTTCGGAGACAAATCCCTCATTGAAAAGATAGAGGCCGCTGACGTACGCGACTATGCCATGATTAACTACGGACCCTGGGACCGCGTGAGCGGCTCCTCCTTCGTGGAAGGTTACGGCGCGAGGCCCGCGGGAGTGAATTTTTATCCTTCCGACATGACAGCCCAGGAGTTCGAGTCCTTTGACGACCCGGACAAGAACAGCCCTTACACCCTCATAAAGAGGGATGAGGATGATTCCCTCAAGACCGTCTGGTTCCATGAAGAATATCCTGACGAGATAGAGAAGATAGCCGCATACCTGAAAGCCGCGGCAGACATGACCATCAAGCCGAGTGTCCGCAACTACCTTCTCAAGAAGATTGAGGGTCTCAAGACCGATTCCTATTACGAGTCAGATATCGCATGGCTTGAGATGGAGGACAGCAAGATGGACCTGGTCATCGGCCCGAACGAGACCAATGACGACCAGTTCCGTGGCATCAAGGCTTCCTACGGAGCCCTCGTACTTCTTAAAAACCTTGCCAAGACCGCGGACCTTGGCAAATATGCGGCCCTCGTCCCCGAGCTTCAGAAGGAACTTCCCTGTCCGGAGGAATACAAGAAATTCCACCCCGGCCAGAACTCCGACGTCTTCGTGTGCGACGCCCTCTATTACGGCGGAAGCTACAATGCCGGCATCAAGGAAATCGCCATCAACCTTCCTTATGACGAGAAGGTCCAGGAAGAGAGGGGCACCAGGACCATCCTGCTGGCCAATGTCATCGACGCCAAATTCAATTCTATAATCAATCCCGTTTCTGAGCTTTTCCTTACCGAGGATTCTCCCAACGTCTCGCGTAACGCATTCTTCGTCAACCTTGCCTTCCGCGAGATGGCCCATGGCCTTGGTGTGAAGGAGACCGTGAACGGCAAGGGTACCGTGGAGCAGGCTCTCGGCAGCCATGCGCTTACCTGGGAAGAGGCGAAGGCCAACGTGGTAGGCACCTTCCTTGCCTGCAAGGTCCTTGCTTATCCCGACCTTACCTATATGCTCACCAAGGAGAATGCCGTTGCAACCTTCGTCGCCAGCCTCCTCCGCTCCCAGCGTTTCGGAGAGGCTGAGGCCCTGGGCCGCGGTAACATCATGATCCTGAATTATCTCATGGACAAGGGAGCCCTTTCCAGGAACGGGGCAGGGAAGTACATCATCAACTACGGTAAGACGATAGATTGCATCGGAGAGCTTTCCGGGATAATCCTCAAGGTCCAGGCCGAAGGAGATGTAGAGGCTGCCAGGAGTTTCGAAGAAAAATATGCGGTGACACCCAGGTTCTATTCGGAAGACAAGATGATGATGAGCCTGGAAAACATCCCTGTCGACGTGGTCTTCGATTTCGCGAGATAAGATGGAGGCCCTGTTTTTCGGTAATGGCATCGCCCATTCGATCCTTCTCTTCGCAGTCGTGATCGGGCTCGGTCTTTATCTCGGCCGTTTCAAGTTCAAGGGTGTTTCCATAGGTTCGACCTGGATTCTCTTCGTGGGCATCATTTTGAGCCATCTTGGCCTGAGGTGCAATCCTACCGTCCTGACCTTCATGAAGGACTTCGGACTGATTCTGTTCGTGTTCTCCATCGGTCTGCAGGTCGGTCCCGGTTTCTTTTCCTCATTCAGGAAAGGGGGAGTAAAACTGAACCTTCTGGCGACATCTCTCGTCCTCCTGGCCGTGATAGTAACGGTGTGCGTCCATTTCGTATCCAAGGAGGACCTGTTCACGATGACCGGAGTAATGTCCGGAGCCGTAACGAATACCCCCGGCCTCGGCGCCGCCCAGCAGACTTTGTCGTCCGCCACCACGGCGACGGTCAGTTCCACCCGGCTTGCGTCCGCCTATGCGGTAGCATATCCTATCGGCGTCCTGGGTGTGATCGCCCTGATAATCCTTTCCCATTCCCTTTTCAAGATCGACCTTGAAACGGAAAAGAAGAAGATCGAGAAGGAACATGGCTCCGGCGACATGGCCAGGAGGATGCATTGCAGGGTCAGCAATCCGGCTGTTTTCGGTAAAAAGCTTTTGGAGGTTATTCCCAAGGAAGGCGAATTCGTCGTGTCCAGGATGCTGCATAACGGCGAGCAGTCCGTTCCCGGACCCGATACCATCCTTTGCGAAGGCGATTGCCTTCTTATCGTCACCAGCCAGAAGTATGTCGACCATATCCGTATAATCTTCGGAGAAGAGGTCCCCATGCATCAGGAAGACTGGATGAAGATGCAGGAGCATCTCCTGACCAGCCGCGTGACCGTAACCAAATCTTCATTTACCGGCAAGAGCCTGAAGGAGATTGGATTGAGGAGGAACCACAATGTCACCGTAACGAGGGTGATACGTGCAGGAATCGAGCTGGTGGCTTCTCCCGGACTCATCCTTGAGATGGGCGATACCCTCCAGATAGTCGGATTCGAATCCGATGTGGCCGAGGTCGGCAAGTTCGTCGGGAACAATCCCGAAAGGCTTACACACCCGAACCTGGTCCCGATCTTTTTCGGCATTGCCCTGGGCGTCATTTTCGGAAGCCTTCCCTTTACCATCCCCGGTATTCCCCAGCCGATCAAGCTCGGACTGGCGGGCGGTCCGCTCATCATAGCCATCCTCCTCGGACATTTCGGGCCCAAGCTGAGAATAACCACCTACACCACGTCTTCCGCCAACATGATGATCCGGGAGATCGGAATCTCCTTCTTCATGGCTGCGGTCGGAATAGATGCCGGAAAGACATTCGTCGCCTCCATAGCGGCGGGCGGATACTGGTGGATCCTTTACGGAGCCTTGATCACCATAATTCCGGTGTTTACGATAATCCTCGTATCCAGGCTGGTCTTCAAGCTGAATTTCTATCAGATCTGCGGTCTCATTTCCGGAGGAACCACGGATCCCGCCGTCCTTGCCTTCTGCCAGAACATGTATGGCACGGACCACACAAGCGTCAACTACGCAACGGTTTATCCCCTGTCGATGTTCCTCAGGGTACTGGTCGCCCAGTTGCTTGTAGTCTTTGCCCTGTAGGAGGTCAGAGGATATGGATTTTTGCACGGGCCTTCACTTCAGAGGGTCCGTTTGCAGTTATCTTCACTGAGGGAATGTCCTTGTAGAGCCGGAGTCCGAAATGTTCCGTTGCGGGTCCTTCACTTGCCAGGGTATAGGTACGGCCGTTCAGATCCACCGATACTCTGCCGCTGAAGGTGAGGTCGAGGGTGTAGGCGATAAAGTCCATGCCTTGGAAGGCATCCTCCGGAAGTACCATTTCTTCCGTGTCTCCCTCAGACATCTTCCTCTTTGCCTTCCAGGAAGCGGCTTCCCTGCCGGTATGTTTTGACGGGAGCCAATAGAAATCGGAGAGCTGGATGGTGACTCCGTCATGTACTGCGCGTACCTCATGCGGGGTGGGGAAGAACGAGGCCTGAACCTCGAAGCCGGCGTCTTTCACCGTTTTTATGTAGGATGCGTCGAGCATGTCATATCCCATGGTGCTCATCCCGGCTTTGCCGCCTAAGGAGAGGAGCCTTTCCACCGTATTCTCAACCGGGACCCTTCCCGGATCGAGGAGGACAAGGCAGTCTGATATTTTCCTGGCCTCCCTGAGCGCTTCTTCATTGCCTGTGAAACCGATCCAGGAGTCTCCCAGCATGGACTGGGCCAAGAAGTAGGATTCGATTACCTCGCTGTGGAGCATGGGAATGATACCGTACTCCTTGCAGGCCGACAGCTCCTCTTCCAGGGTGGGGATCGGGGTCCTTAGTCCGGGGTCCGTAGAAGCGAGGACATATTTTGTCCTGAGTTCCTCGAACGAGGTCTTTTCAACGTACACCTGTTCGCGGATGGGGGAGTAGTCGGAAGCCATTCGCATCGTGCGGTTGATGGTACCGTCATGCATGACGACCATCACGCTGTCGGAGGTGTATTTTACATCGATTTCCACGGCCGGATAGCCGTATCTTGCAGCCATCGTCACCCCCTGGGGGCAGTTCTCGTTGATATAGAATTCATCACCGTCCATGAGCCAGCATCCGCGGTGGGCGACGGCCGTCGGAAGGGTGTATGCGGAGTCCTTGCATCCGGCAAGTATCAATGCGGCAAGGAGGGAGGAGATCAGCAGCCTTTTCATCGTAACCTGGTTTAATTATAGGGAAATGGGATATTCAGCGTTTGTCAAGCTCTACGTATTCCCTTTCATCCGTTATGTTCATGTATGCCGGGCGGATTATGCGGGATTCGTCGAAGTTGAGCTCCTCGATCCTGTGTGCGCACCAGCCTACGATCCTCGCCATCGCGAAGATAGGGGTGTAGATTTCCTTGGGAAGCCCCATCATCTCATAGATAAAACCAGAGTAGAAGTCGAGGTTGGCGCACACCGGTCTCTTGACATTCTTGTATTTCATTATGCATGCCTTACCCCTTTCCTCGATCTTGCAGAGGAAATCGTATTCTTTGGTCAGCCCCTTCTCGCAGGCGAGGGTGCCTGCCAGTTCCTTGAGGGATTCGGCCCTGGGATCACTCAACGTGTAGACGGCGTGGCCGAGTCCGTAGATGAGCCCGGATTTGTCGTAGGCTTCTTTCCGGAGCATCTTTTCCAGGTATGAGTCGATCTCGTTGTCGTCGTTCCAGTTCTTGATCGCCTTGCAGAGATGGTGGTACATGTCGCTCACCATGAGGTTTGCCCCTCCGTGAAGCTTTCCCTTGAGGGAACCTATTCCGGCGGCAATGGAGGAGTAGGTGTCGGTGCAGGTGGAACTTGTTACCCTCACCGTGAATGTGGAGTTATTGCCGCCTCCATGCTCTGCCTGGGTGATCAGGAGAAGGTCGAGCATCCTGGCTTCCAGGTCCGTGAAGTGGTTCTTCAGCATGTAGAGGAAGTTCTCGGCGAGGGAAAGGTCTTCCTTCGGGTGCCTGATATGGAGCCCGCGTCCCTGGAGCGAATGCCTGTAAGAGTTGAAGGCATAGGCGATTATGGTGGGGAATTTGGCTATCAGGTCGATGGACTGCTTCATGAGGTTCTCGCGCGTGATGGAGTCCGGGTCCGGGTCGAAGGTGTACATTTCGAGGACGCAGCGGGCGAGGATGTTCATGATGTTCGACCCTTCGAGGTCAATGATGTGGACCATGGAACGGTGGTCAAGGGCCATCTGGGAATTCAGCAGGGAGGAGAAGGCCTCGAGTTCTTCCTTGTCCGGAAGTTTCCCGGACAGGAGGAGGTAGGCTGTCTCTTCGAATCCGAAACGCTTGTCCCTCAGCAGAGGGGCGACGATATCCTTGAGCTCGTAACCCCTGTAGAAGAGTTTGCCTTCTATCGGGGAGAGGGTGCCGTCGTCCATTTTTTTGTATCCGACGACGTTGCCGACATTGGTGAGCCCAACGAGCACACCGGAGCCGTCTTCATTGCGGAGGCCCCGCTTTACCCCATATTTGGTGAAGAGCTTGCTGTCAATCCTGCAGGTGGTTTTCACCATATCGCTCATTTTGTAGACCAGATATTCTTTTTTCATGACGATCAGTTCTTTATGAATCCACACAGTACCTTTCCGAATTCGCGGGTGCCTACACCCTTTCCGCTTCCTGCGAGGTCAGGAGTGGCGATTCCTTGCCTGAGGGCCCTCTCCATCGCAGAGGTGACGAGGCTTGCCGCCTCATTCCATCCGATGTATTCCAGCATCATCACGGCCGACAGGATGAGTGAACCGGGGTTGGCGATGTCTTTTCCCGCGATGTCGGGAGCTATACCGTGGGTGGCCTCGAAGATGGCATGTCCGCTTTCATAGTTGATGTTGGCCCCGGGGGAGATACCGATCCCGCCTACCTGTGCGGCCAGCATGTCAGAGATGTAGTCACCGTTGAGGTTCAACGTCGCGATTACGTCGTAACGTTCGGGGTGAAGGAGGGCGTTCTGGAGGAAGGCATCGCAGATGCAGTCATTTATTTCCAGTTCGCCGCTTTCCATCTGGCTGCCGAATTCCTTCCTGGCAAGAGCGTAGCCCCACTCCCTGAATCCGCCTTCGGTGAATTTCATGATGTTCCCCTTGTGGACGAGTGTGACTGTCTTCCTTCCGGTCGCCAGCGCATATTCTATGGCGCTGCGTATCAACCGTTCGCTTCCTTCGCGGGAAACGGGTTTCACCCCGTAGGCCGACGTCTCCGGGAACCTGACTTTGGAAACGGCCATGTCTTCTTTCAGGAACCTCCCGAACCTGAGGGCCTCGGGAGAACCCGCCGGCCATTCAATGCCGGCGTAGATGTCCTCGGTGTTCTCGCGGAACACGCACATATCCACCTTCTCCGGATGCCTGACGGGGGAATCCACACCCTCGAAGTACCTTACGGGCCGCTGGCAGACATACAGGTCCAGTTCCTGGCGGAGCGTGACATTGAGAGACCTCATGCCCTGTCCCACGGGGGTCATCAGCGGACCTTTTATCCCGACGAGGAAGTCTTTGAAGGCCTGGAGGGTAGAGTCAGGGAGGAAGGTCCCGTTCCTGTCGAAAGAGGCTCTGCCTGCATCCACTTCCATCCAGTCTATGCGCTTTTCCTGTCCGTAGGCGGCGGATACTGCGGCGTCTGCCACCTCCCTGCATACGGGGGTTATTTCAGCGCCCACGCCGTCTCCCGTGATGAAGGGGATCGTCGGGACATCGGGTACGGAGAGTTTTCCGCCGGTCTTTGTTATTCTAGCCATTGTTCTTGTTTTTAAGGTAGTTGAGAGCGCTGCCCGCCTTGAACCAGCATATTTGCAGGCCGTTGAATGTGTGGAGTACGGGAACCTGCTCGGAACTTCCGTCCGAGTGGAGGAGTACGGCGTTAAGGGAAGAGGAGGGAGAGAATGTGTCCAGGCCTGTAATGGAAATGATATCGTCTTCCCTCACCTTGTCATAGTCGCCCCCGTCCCTGAATTTCAGCGCCAGGATTCCCTGTTTCTTCAGGTTCGTCTCGTGGATGCGGGCGAATCCTTTGGCAATTACGGCTTTGACACCGAGATACCTCGGCTCCATCGCTGCATGTTCCCTGCTCGACCCCTCTCCGTAGTTGTCTTCGGCTACGATGACGGAGGAGATGCCTTGTGACTTGAAAAATGAAGCTGTTGCGGAAACGCTGCCGTATTCGCCCGTCAAAGGGTTGAGGGTCTCTCCTGCATTCCCCGTAAACGCGTTTGTGGCACCGGAGAGGAGGTTTGCGGAGATGTTCTGCAGATGGCCCCTGAATCTCAGCCATTTGCCGGCCGGACTGATATGGTCGGTCGTGCATTTTCCTTTCACCTTCATCAGAAGCCTCATCCCCGTGAGATTCCCGCCGTCCCATGCGGGGAATGGATCTAGAAGCTGAAGCCTTTGGGAATCAGGAGCTATATCGATCTTGATGGAATCCTTTCCGTTCAAATCCACGGGATTGCCCTTCCCCGGGCCTTCGGTGATGTTTCCTTTCGGAAAGACGTCTCCCAGAGGAGGGGAGAGCCGGACTTCGTTGCCGGCCCCGTCCTCGACCGGGTCGGTCTCCGGGTTGAAGTCAAGCCTCCCGGCAACGGCAATCGCGGCTACCGTCTCCGGGGAGCACACGAAAGCATAGGTGGAGGGATTCCCGTCCGCGCGGGACCGGAAATTGCGGTTGAAAGAGGTTACGATGGTATTCGGAGCCATTTCGGACGCGTCGGAATACCTTGCCCACTGGCCGATGCAGGCCCCGCATGCACAGGTCATTACCTTTGCTCCCGCCTTTTCGAAGATGTCCATCAGGCCCTCTTCGCGGGCCACCTTGAGAACTTGTTCGGAACCAGGATTGACCAGCAGGGGAGTCTTGACCCGGATGCCTTTTTCGATGGCCTGCCGCAGGACTGAAGCAGCCCTGGAGAGGTCTTCGTAGCTGGAATTGGTGCAAGAGCCTATGAGTGCCGCCGAAACCTTGGAGGGAATCCCGCTTTCGCGGAGGAAAACCTTCATTGAAGATATCCCATGTCCGGCATCGGGGGTGAAGGGACCGTTGAGGTGTGGCTCAATGCTCCCGAGGTCAAGGCGTATTACATTATCGTAGAAAGCTTCAGGGTCCTTCAGAACCTCGTCGTCAGCTTTGAGTTCTCCTGATACGGAATCACAGATTCCGGCTATATCCGTGCGCCCTGTTTTCCTGAGATATTCTCCGGTGCGGCAGTCGTAGGGGAAGATGGAGAATGTCGCGCCAAGTTCGGCTCCCATGTTGCAGATCGTAGCCCTTCCGGTCGCCGAAATGGAGGGGACTCCTTCACCGAAATACTCGAATACCCTGTCGGTCCCGCCCTTTACGGAAAGCATTTCCAGCAGGGTGAGGACCACATCCTTGGGAGAAGCCCATCCGCTGAGTTTCCCCGTGAGTTCCACGCCGGTGATGCGAGGCAGTCTCAGTTCCCAGTCCTGGCCGGTGAGGACATCGACGGCATCCGCTCCTCCGACACCGATCGCAGCCATCCCAAGTCCTCCCGCATTCGGGGTGTGCGAGTCGGTCCCTATCATCATGCCGCCGGGAAAAGCGTAATTTTCAAGGACAACCTGATGGATTATCCCTTCTCCGGGAGCCCAGAAATCTATCCCGTATTTCAGGGATACATCCTTCAGGAAGGAATAGATTTCCTTGTTGGTTTCAACCGCTGCCGGAAGATCCTTTTCCTGTCCGTCTTTTGCGGTGATGAGGTGGTCGCAGTGGACCGATGCGGGGACTGCCGCCGAGTCTTTTCCGGCATTGAGGAACTGGAGGAGGGCCATCTGGGCGGTAGCATCCTGCATCGCCACCCTGTCCGGTGAGAAGTTCATGTATGCCTGTCCCCTTTTGGGGTTTTCCTCCAGGGCATCCATGGAAGACAGGTGGGAAAACAGGACTTTCTCACAATATGTGAGCGGCCTGGCGAGAATCCTCCTCGCTTCACCAGTCCTTGCCAGCATCCTGCCGAAAAAATCTTCACTTATGGTCATAGAGCGGTTTTTAGATTATATGGACCGGGAGTCCTGTCCTTTCGGCAACAATGTAGGCAATAATCTGAAGAAAAGCAATTAATATTCAATTATATTTAATATTTATCGTTTTTTATGAATATTTATTCTCTTGTGCCGGACAGTCGTGGAAATATATCCGCTATTATGTGCTATATTTGTATTATGAAAGCAAATACCGGATTATTTCTCATTATGGCATTGCCCCTGCTTATCGGAGCATGCAGGCAGGAAGAAAATCTTGTAACGGTCATTGATGGATGTACCCTTGCTATGGACAGGACAGACGGTTCGATCGTCTATCTAGGTAAAGAGGAAAACCTTCTTTCAGACCGTACGGAGCCACTTTTCCGTCTTCGTTTCTGCAATGATGACGGCAGTTTCTCGTGCTTTGACTCCCGTGATGCAGGCAACTGCGCATATTCAAAAAAGGGAAAGACGGCCAGGTTCGTTTATTCGGATTTCCCCGGTCAGGATTTCAAGGTGTCGGTTTCGGTCAGGCCGGACCGGAATGACGGCCTTTTCCATTTCTCGATGGAGGTGGATACCGGGAACCAGATTGACTGGATGGAGTATCCCTGCATAAGCGTCAGGGAAACTTCCTCGGAGGATGAGGGCATCCTGTGGCCGTACAATGAGGGAGCCTTCTACACGGATGCTTCAAAACATAAATACATAGAGCCCGAATACCCGAGTCGGGGCAATTATGCGATGTGCCCGGGGATGGTTTCCACTCCTTTCCTGGCTCAGGTAACAGGGAAGGGTGGGGTGTATTTTGGAGCCCATGACCCGGCCCGCAATACCCGGCAGATAGATTTCCGGAAGACCGACGGCGGAATCCGTCTCCAGATAAGGCTGTACCCTGGCTCCGGGAAGGGTTCCTACAAGTCTTCCGATGAGACGGTGCTTGGCTGTTTCGAAGGGACATGGCATTCTGCCGCAGATATTTACAGGGACTGGTTCGATTCATGTCATGAAGGGTTCGTTCCCATAGAGGAGAACACTTCTTTGCCGGAATGGTACACGGATCCGTTCGTGGTACTGACATACTGCGTCCGCGGCCACCACGACATGGATGACATGTCTCCGAACAAACTGTTCCCGTATGTGAATGCCCTTCCTTTCATGGAAGATTTCTCGGAACAGACAGGAGCGCCGGTCATGGCTCTCCTGATGCACTGGGAGGGCACGGCCCCTTGGGCGCCTCCATATGTGTGGCCGCCTTACGGAGGAGAGACGGCCCTTCGCGAATTCGTTGACAGGATGCATGCAATCGGAGGGACCGTAGGTGTGTATTGCAGTGGAATGGGATGGACCCAGAAGAGCAACCTTGTTGATTATGACAAGTCTGCGGTTTTCGCGGCCATGGACCTTGGCAAAGAGATGTGTCAGGCCCCTGACGGGAGCCTGCCGCTTTCCGAGATATGCACCGGCCAGAGAAGCGGTTATGACCTGTGTCCCTCAAGGGATTTTACTGCCAAGACCCTTCATGATGAAATAGGAAAGATCCGTTCGGCCGGCGTGGATTACATCCAGATGATGGACCAGAACCACGGAGGTACGCCGTACATGTGCTATTCGCGTAGCCATTCCCATCCTTTCACTCCCGGAAAATGGGAGACCGAGGCTGCGAACGGGATATACTCCTGGATACTGAAAGACAACCCAGGACTTGTTCTCGGGTGCGAAAGCGCGGCCGCAGAGGCATTCATTCCCAACCTGCTGTTCTCCGACGACCGCAACGGACTCAATTTCAGCGGTGGAATCCCTGTTCCCCTGTATTCCTACATCTATCATGGATACGTGACCAATTTCATGGGGAACAATGTCTGCGGGGACACGATCATCGACTGCCGCAGGACTCCCGGCATTTTCCAGTACCGTCTGGCATATTCCTTCCTGGCGGGAGACGTGCTGACCGTGGTGATAGATGATGAAGGTAACATTCAGTGGGCCTGGGGGCAGAGGGATTTCTCGCCGGAATATCGTCCGGACAGGGAGGCGGCACTGTCGCTGATCAGGACCTTGACAGGATGGAGGAAGGCGATGCCGGAGTTCCTGCAGCTTGGACGTACCCTGCATCCGCTCGCCATCGAATGCAGCATGACTCCGTTTTATACGGATGCCGGGGTAGTCAATGTACCTGATGTCCTAACGGCCAGCTACGGATACAAAGGCCGCCGGGCCCATTTCCTGGTGAACTGGAATCCGGAATCCCGCACTGTCCGTTGTACGTCGCTTGAAGGCAAGAAGGTAGCACTGTCTCCGGACGGGGAGAAAACTATGCTCGGCAGTGGTTCGCTTGAACTCCCGCCGCTTTCCGTGGCGGTTGTTACGGAGTAAGGCAGGGCTTGATGACGTCCGGGAGACGTCCTACAGCATTTCCTTCCAGTTGCCTGAGTAGTATGCGCGGGCAAGGCGTTTCAGGCTCCCGGCGTCTCCAGAACGGACAAACCTGTCCTCCAGATCTTTGTAGATATAGAACTGCAGCCACCAGCCGTTGTGGTATCTCTCGCGAAGGCTGTGGGCGTCCTGCAGTTTGGCATACCAGTGCAGCTCGAGGCCGTATTTGCCGGCGACCTTAAGGGCTGTCCTGGCACGGTCCCACATACCGTCGGAAACCTTCTTGAACAGGCGGGTGTAGTCTTTGTATTTCATTCCGGACACGTCCAGGACCTCGCATCTGTCGTCCAGGCCAAGCTCAGTCAGTGAAACCGTGAGTTCGTACCGGTGGTCGCCGTCCAGGTCATATTGGATGCAGTCCATGAATCCGTTGCCGTTCCCATCCAGATATTCCACCGTGGCGAATCGGTCGGGGGCGGTGTTCTGCCAGCTGCGGTTGAAGCCCTGATAGTAGCGGGTGTTCTGGTCAATGCGCCACACGCCTCGTTCGGCGCCGTACAGGTGGATCCTGCCGTCGAACCTGCCGATATAGATATCGCCGCCTCCGGAGAAATCTTCGTCCCACTCGCCCCTGTCGCCGGTTACGTCAGCCTGTGGGTTGTTGTCCAGACCGCCCTTGTTGCTGCCAGTCTTGAAGGCATCCATGTTGTCGTAGAGCTCCACCCGTTCCCAGCGTCCGCAATCGTCGTCCTCGTCCCAGACGAATAAGGCGCGTTTCCACTTGCCGGAGAAGCCGACTTTGAAAGCCTGGTTGCGGTCGGGATATATGAGCTCTGTCAGGAGCCGGTAGCGGGGGTCAGGGAAGAACCTGTCCGCCTCGGGCAGGCCGCGCATGTTGCGCAGCGGATGGGACAGGCTGCGGTAGTCGATGGCTTTTTCGCCCCTGTAGTTGAGGGTCATGTCAAAGTCAAAGTCATTGCCCGCGGCATTGTCGTTATCCATGTCTATGCCCATTGAGAACCAGTGCATCCAGCCCTGGTGCTGCATCAGGTCATAGCCGGCGGCCTCGGCCTCCTTGTCAGGCTGCTGCCCGTCGCAGAACCGCACAGCCATCTCGCTCAGGCCGTCGCCGTCGTAGTCGTAGAAAATGAACGGATTCTCCCACTGGAAGCGCAGATCCTGCATCCCGTCGGGCTTGCGGTGTGTCTTGAGGAAGGTGGAATTACCGCTGTAGTCGGTATAGAAATCGCTGATGCCGTTCTTTTCCCAGCAGGACAGGGTCAAGATGTTCCAGTCGAAATAGTTGAACACCCCGTCGCCGTCGTCGTCCAGGACATACATATAGTTGATGTTGTGGATGCCGTCGCGCGGGTATTCTATTATCAGGTTAAGGTCGGCCTTGCCGTTGCCCGTCTGGTCGGCCCATTTGACGATGAGGTCATATTTTCCATCCCAATTACGGTCTACCAGCAGGCAGTCGTTCACTGTGTCGCCTTCTATGTCGCCCTCTTTCATGTTTCCGTCCTCATCCAGCCAGAGGATGGCGATATCATCATAGATGTAGCTTTTGACGGCATCCTGCCTTCCGTCACCGTTCAGGTCCATGAATTCTGGATTTTTACCCACGGGAATACGCAGCGGCATAATCTGCAGGCCCTGGTTCCAGTATCCCTGGGCCGTAGCAGCAAGGCAGATAAGCAAGGTGGAGAAGGAGATGATGAACTTTTTCATCAGAAGTTTAGCTCTTACTTGTGCCC
>CACXFP010000196.1 GCA_902766985.1 uncultured Bacteroidia bacterium
AGGAGTTCGAGGAGGATGGCAGGCACCGTCGTAGTACGGCTCTCGCTGTAGGACCTGTCCCAGACCTGCCTCCTTGACCATTTCTCGTCATAGTTGGTCCTGATGGCCCTTACGACCTCGGTCTGGACATAATCTGCAAGGGCCCTGCTCTGCATCCTGTCTTCTCCATCGGGAAACTTAGTCTTGCCGTCCGCCATCAGGGAATAGATGGCGAGGGTACCAACGATCGAATCGTCGGGTGTAGTTCCCGCATCTGAATGGAATGCCAGGGATAGGTCTATGGGGATGCGTTTCCCGGTTCCCTCATAATCCGGGTTAGTCCTGGAACCTCCGGACATCATTGCAACCCAGGCTCCTCGGTTTCCGTAGTCGTTTCCGTAGTCGTCTTCATGCAGCCTTGTGACGGTTGTGTCCACTCCTGCCCACTGCATCCAGTAGTGGGATCCTTCGGCAAAGGAGGGAAGTCCGGACGTGGTGTATGTTGAATCTGGTTCGGGACTGCTTCCTCGGGCGATCTTTCCCATTCCGCCTCCGATTTTTACCCCGTCGGCGGTAACCACCGTCCCGCTGCGGAACTTCCTGCCGGAAGGGGTTGAATTGTCCAGGGTGACGCAACCGTTCCAGCCCTGGTCGAATTCAAAGGTCCCCAGGTATATCCATGTCCCTCCGCCCATCTTCTGGTTGACTATGAATCCTGTCTCTCCGCCAAGATGACGGACGGTGTAATGAGCGGAAGTGGAGCTGTTCGGCCTGGTCTTCCACGAGATGTACACGCTGTAGAAACCGCGCTTGGGGATTTCCGGCCTCCACACTGCAACAGCCGTGGGCTCGCTTCCTTCCGTGCAGGGAGTCTCCCGTGCCGTACCCATCGTAAAGGGGTTGTCATTTCCCGAATACGACTCCTTGGTATCGGCGAATCCCGTTCCGGCGCCGCTCCAATCTCCGGTTTCGGAATAGACGCCCCTGCGTCGCGTGAGTCCCTCCCTTTTACCTTCGAAAGAAGGGTCGTTGTCCGTTATCACCTCATACGCCTGCACATCCCTTTCCCTGGGACTCATTGTATACGCTCCGGCATTTTCGAGCATCGGCATGAGGAACGGCAGGACATAACTCTGGGTGTACATATCTTCGACCGTCCTAAGAAGAGCCCCCCTTTGCCATTTCCATTTTCCTTCCTTTGCGTTGAAATACCGTCCGTGGCTTTGCCAGAGGGCTATCGTCCTTCCGCTCAGACCCTTGTTGAATCTTTTGGAGC
The DNA here is from genome assembly GCA_902766985.1 of uncultured Bacteroidia bacterium. Classification (GTDB taxonomy): domain Bacteria; phylum Bacteroidota; class Bacteroidia; order Bacteroidales; family UBA932; genus Cryptobacteroides. The sequence goes on from CACXFP010000196.1 coordinate 1,256, forward strand.
CTTCGCGCACTATGAATGCCGGATCGATGCCGCGCGGGTCGGCCGTCCGGAACCTGTCGGAGACCGGCCTTCCGTCTGTTCCCGGCTCCGGTATCACCAGGTCCCTCAGGGGAATCCCGTTGCTGTAGACTGCGCCTATGGAGAAATCCTTGTAGTCTTGCGGCAGCCATTCCTTCAACTCTCCCCGGAACCATTCCACATCCTTTTCCCTCCATGGGTAGTCGCCAAGGGTCCGCTTGAAGTGGAAATCGAGGGTGTTCCCATTCTTGACGACGCTTGAAAGCGACAGTGTCACCTTCACTGTATTCCGCTTCTTCATGTGGCTGGCCACGGTGTCCAAGGCTGGCCTGAACGGAGCCAGGCGAGTAATCTTCTGGGCCTTGGCAGGGAAGATGACAGTCATGGAAAGAATAAAGGGAAGGAGGTGTCGCAGGATCATTTCTTCTGTTTGTGAAGATCGATGAAAAGAACTATTACAGAGGATATTGCGAGGGAAACAGCATCGGCGGCGAAATCTTTTATATCGCCGGTCCTGTAGCTGGTGAGAGACTGGCCGGCTTCCGTGGCTGCGGCCAGAAGGCAACCGGCAAAGAAGGTAACCGTCACGAACAGGACGGTTTGCCATGGCTTTATTGTGAATCTGTCAAAGGCCAGCCACCCGAGCAGGGGGAAGGGGAAAAACAATATGAAGTGGACAAGCTTGTCCATCGGGATGCCGAAAAGGGATATGGGAGGCTTGGGAACGTCGTCGAAGTTCCCGAAACAGCACCACAGGACTGCAGCGATGTAGATAAAGAACAGGATTGTCCAGATTCCCCTCCGAGATGAATTCATGGGCAGTCTCAGATTTTTTGCATTTCGCCGAGTCTCTTGTAATAGCCTTCCTTTGAGATGAGTTCGTCATGGGTGCCGCGTTCCACGATCCGGCCTTCTTTCATCACGATTATCTCATCGGCATTCCTGATCGTCGAGAGCCTGTGCGCGATGGCTATCGTTGTCCTTCCGCCCATCAGGCGGTCGAGAGCCTCCTGAACCAGGCGTTCGGATTCCGTGTCGAGAGAGGCGGTAGCTTCGTCGAGGATAAGGATCGGAGGATTCTTCAGGATGGCCCTGGCAATTGAAATCCTCTGCCTCTGGCCTCCTGACAGCTTGATGCCACGGTCTCCGATGTTGGTGTCGTACCCTTCCTCCTTTTCCATTATGAAATCATGCGCATTGGCAACCTTCGCTGCGGCGACGACCTCCTCTTTTGAAACATTCTCCACACCGAAGGCTATATTGTTGAAAATGGAATCGTTGAACAGTATGGGGTCTTGATTGACTATTCCCATCAACGACCTCAACTCCTTCACGTCCAGGTCGCGGATGTCCGTACCGTCAATGAGTATCCGGCCTTCGTCAGGGTCGTAGAATCTTGGAATCAGGTCAGCCAGTGTGGATTTCCCGGCTCCGGATTCCCCTACGATTGCCAGGAACCTGCCTTTGGGTATCTCAATGCTGATGCCGTCGAGTATCTTCCTTGACGGATTATAGCTGAAGCTGACATTCTCGAAGGTGATCCCTTTTGCGAAGCCGTCGATGCGGACAGGCTCTGCGGGGCTCTTTATGGGATTCTCCGCCTCCAGGATCTTGTTGATCCTCTCCATGGACGCGAGGCCCTTGGGAATGGCATAGGTGGCCTTGGAGAACTCTTTGAGGGGGTTTATGATGCTGTAGAGGATCACCATGTAGTAGATGAAGGTCGGGGCATCGATGGGGGCGTGGCTGCCAAGGATCAGGGTGCCTCCGAACCAGAGGACTATGGCGATCATTACGGTTCCTAGGAATTCGCTGACGGGATGGGCCATCGCTTGGCGGGTTGTCACCTTCCCGACTTTTTTCCTCATGGCTCCCGTGGTGGCGTCAAAGCGGTCCGATATCTTTTTCTCGGCCACGAAAGCCTTGATTATCCTGAGGCCGCCGAGAGTCTCCTCCACCTGGGCCATGGTGTCGCTCCAAAGTGTCTGGGCTTCAAGGGATTTGCGTTTCAGCTGCCTCCCTATGGCTCCCATCAGCCATCCCATTACGGGAACGAAGAGGATGGTGAAAAGGGTGAGCTGCCAGGATATGGCGAGCATTGTCCCGAAGTAGAAAAGTATCAGGATGGGATCCTTGATAAGGATGTCTATCGAGCCGGTTATGGAATTCTCCACTTCCTGTACGTCACCGCTCATCCTGGCTATTATGTCACCCTTCCTCTCTTCGGAGAAAAAACCTATCGGCAAGGAGAGTATCTTGTTGAATATCTCCATCCTCAGGTCCTTTACGATCCCTGTGCGGATGGGAATCATCACCGCCGAGGCGCCGAAATAGCACGCTGTCTTGAACAGGGTCATCACTGAGAGGACTATGCAGAGGATCAGCAGGACCTTGGAAGCCCCGATCTGTTCGGAGAAATGGCTCACGAACCAGTAGGCGTTGTTTGTGGCCTTGTCCATGAAATCCATCCCCTCCACGCTTTCCTTCCATGGGATGAAGCTGTATGTTGCGGTATCGAGGTTGAAGAGGATCTTCAGCATCGGGATGATGAGGGCGAACGAAAAGATGTTCAGTACCGCCGACAGTATGTTCAATATGACTGATTCGCCCAGATACCGCCTGTAGGGCAGTACGTAGCGCTTCATGGTTTTCAAAAACTCTCTCATAACAACGCAAAAATAATCAAAAAGAACGGATTCTTATTTGATTACCGGGAGTTCAAGCCAGGAGGCGTCAGGGCCGGAGTG
>CACXFP010000197.1 GCA_902766985.1 uncultured Bacteroidia bacterium
CGAGCAGGCCAAGGCCCTCTCCGAACTCACCTCGTACTCTTTCGATCCGGAAAAGATGGCCGCATGGAAGGCCGGAACCGCTGGTTATGACTATTATGACCTGATGCTTCAGCACGGTATCGCACAGGACTACAAACTGAGCGTCTCCGGAGGAAACGGAAAGACCAGGTATATCGTTTCAGGACAGTACCTTGACCAGACCGGTATCACCATCACCTCCCATCTTAACAGGTACGCCTTCAGGACAAACCTCACAACGGAAGTGCTGCCCTGGCTCGACCTCACCACAAACGTTAACCTCAGCCTGGGCAGGACCCGCAACACGGACAACGCCGACCTGCTGGAAATGGCCAACTGGTCACCCTTCCTCGAACTTACCGACGAAGACGGAGTCTATCTAACCGACGGCTATTCCTCCATCGGAGTCAATCCCTACGGAGAAATCCTCCTTGACAGGAGCGAAAGCAAGAATTACAATGCCAACGGTTACCTTGACCTCAAGTTCAAGATCCTTCCCGGACTGACCTTCGACACCCAGGGATCCATAATCTACACCGGAGGCAACACCTACAACTTCCAATCTTCAAAGAAAGAGCCCAACGGCACAAGCAGCATATCCCAGGGCAAATCAACCGACTTCATCTATCAGTGGACCAACAACCTCACGTACCAGAAGGATTTCGCCAAGGACCACCACCTCACCGCCACCGGGGTCTGGGAGATATACAAGACCCACACCGAAAGAATCGAAATCGGAGGAACCGGGATCCTGAACGAGCAGACCGGATTCTGGAACATAAATTCAATATCCAGCGCCAAGACCGGGGATCTCCGTTTCGTCGAATCCCAGCTCCTTTCCGCCCTTGCCCGAGTTCAGTACAATTACAAGGGCAAATACTTCTTTACGGCAGCCGCACGTGCAGACGGTTCCTCGAAGTTCCAGAAGAGGAAGTGGGGATTCTTCCCTTCAGCAGCGGCAGCCTGGGATGTGGCCAAAGAAGATTTCTTGAAGGACATCGAGCCTATCAACCAGCTGAAGCTCAGGGCCTCCTTCGGTGTGTCCGGCAACCAGGCCATAAGCTCTTATGCAACCCTCGGAGCTCTCTCCCTTTTGAATGAATCCTGGGCCACCGGAGCCCTTTGGCCGGGATACTGGATGGACCAGCTCGACTCTCCCAACCTTTCCTGGGAAAAGACCTACCAATATGACCTCGGAATTGACGTGAGCCTCCTCAAGTCCAGGATCAACCTCAACCTTGACTGGTACTACAAGGACACCAGGGACCTTCTCTTCGAGCTCACCATCCCCTACTATGCCGGAAGCGGAAGCTACTATGACAACGTAGGGGCCATGTACAGCACCGGTGTCGAGTTTACAGCCAATTTCGTCCCCGTAAGGACGAGGGAGTTCGACTGGTCCAGCACCTTCACCGCTGCCTGGCAGAAGAACGAGGTCACCGACCTCTACAACGAAGAATTCATCATACCTGACGAGGGTGTGGCCGGAACCCGGGAAGGCGATGCCTATATCATCAAGGAAGGCTATCCCCTGAGCAACTTCCACATCTGGAAATTCGTCGGTTTCGATGAAAGCGGAGCCTCCCTTTACCAGACCAAGGACGGAGGCACCACCACCAGCCTCAACGACGAGGACCGTATCATCACCGGAAGCCCCGTTCCCAAGTGGACCTTCGGATGGAACAACACATTCAACTGGAGGAACTGGCAGGCGAACATCCTGCTCAGGGCCTCAACCGGCTTCCAGAGGCTGAACACCATCCACCACCAGCTGTCCGAGATCACCAGCCAGAGCCTGTTCGTGAGGACCCGCGAGTCCTATTACGCCAACTGGGACAAGGTATACGACAAGAAGAACGCGAAATACGCAGCCATCTCCAACGCGAGGAACGCCAGCACGACACGTTCCACCAAGTGGCTTGAAGACGCCGACTTCCTGCGCCTGCAGAACGTAAGCGTTTCCTATACCATTCCCAAGAAGGTTACATCCATCTGCGACATCGCCCTCGGCGTGAGCGCACAGAACCTTTTTACTCTCACCAAGTACTCCGGCTACGATCCGGAAGCCACAGACAAGGTTGACGGAGACAAGGTCATCGGCCGTGACGTCAATGCCTATCCGAGCGCAAGGACCGTAACCTTTACCGCCAAATTGATATTCTAAAAAAGGAGGAGTTATTATGAGAAACATATTTATAATACTGGCACTGGCTCTCCTTGCCCTGCCATTCACTTCCTGCAAACACTATCTGGACGAAGACCCCAAGGGGCAGCTCATGAGCACCTCCGCTTTCAGCCAGCCCAGCGACCTGGACGGAGCGGTCCATGCCCTGCAGTTCATCAACAAATATGTCGGACATTACGGTTCGTACTTCTCGCAGAGCCTTCTGGGAGACGACATCAACAGCATTACGACCAAGACGAAATACCTTCGCCAGGACTGCTACGAGTATGACGACGCGGAGGATCTGGTAACCGACCCGTGGTGGCGTTACTGGCTGTCCATCAAGGCTGCAAACTTCATCATCAACGGTGGCGGGGACACCCCCGGAGTCACGGAAGACCAGCTCAACAGGGATCTGGGAATAGCTTATTTCTGGAGGGGATACTGGTACTTCTTCCTCGTCCGCACCTACGGCAAACTTCCCATGAATCTCGACAATTCCATCGATCTCGAAAAGGGGCTCTCTTCCGAAGAAGAGATCTACGAACAGATCGTGGCGGACCTCAAGACGGCCGAGGAAATGCTGCCTATGAACTATGACAGTTCCCCTTGGGCTACCAACGGCTACAACATCGCTGCAAACAAGGCTGCCGCCCAGGCAACCCTGGCCCAGGTATACCTGACCATGGCAGGCTGGCCTCTCAACAAGGGACAGGAGTACTACAAGCTCGCCGCCGATGAAGCTAAGAAGCTTATCGATGACGTAAAGGCCGGAAAGTACTACTACGCGCTTTTCGAGAACTACGGCGACAACTTCTCACGCAAATACAACTATGCCCAGAAGGAAACCATCCTGGCCCTTTACTACAGCGCCGACTATGATGACGGAAACGGCTCCCAGTGCTCCAGGGCCTGCGTCGACGCAGTCACCGAAAGCGGAGGATACAGCAACACCAGGTGCGAGCTCAAGTTCTGGCTCAACTTCCCTCCGGGACCGAGGAAAAAGGCGACCTATGGCGACGTCTATTATCATAACGGAGACAAGAAGGTTGTTCCCTGGTTCTATTCCAATGCCATTGGGTACACTCCATATACTCTCAAGACCATGCAGTCGGATAACGGAGAATTCGACCAGACCGTAGCCTGGAACAAGCAATCCTCGATGTGGAGGGACCAGACCCGCAGTTTCATCCGCCTTTCCGAAGTCTATCTCTGCTATGCCGAGGCTCTCGGACGCTCGGGACAGGTGAACCAGGAAGCCATCGACCTGGTGAACATCGTGCGTAACCGCGCTGACGGCCAGGGTGTCAGCGCCACCAGGGCCGATTCATCCCCCAATGTCTATCCCGACAGCATGACAGCTGCCCAACTTGCAGAAGCCGCATATAACGAACACGGTTGGGAAGCAGCCTGCTACCACTATGGTTATGCATGCCGCTACTTCGACATGCGCCGTATGGGACGGGTCAAGGAGCACTTCGAATACAGGAAGCAGAATCCCGCCATCGAAGTCACCGGACAGTGGCTGCTCGAGAACCCCGACAAAGCCGACATGGTAACCGGTCCCGTTTCCCTCAAGGAACCCGGCGAGATTGCCGTCGAATGGAGCGAGGATCTTCTCTACCTGCCTTATCCTTCCTACGACAAGGCCCTTAACGACAACCTCAAGGACCCTGGTGCAGTGACTATTCAATAAATGACGAACAGATTAATCCGATAAGATATGAAAACATCAATCATAAAGATTCTTGCCTTGATTCTTGTCGTCGCCAGTCTCTCGGCCTGCGACAAGAAATTCGGAGCCGGCGTCAAGTTGAAAGGCATACAGGTAGGAGACGCCCTCAGCCTCAACATGGGGTCCACTGCCACCACGCCTGCTTATCCTATTCCCTGGGACTGCACCGATTACGAGTTTACCTACACCAGTTCGAATCCGGAAGTGGCCACTGTGAGCGAATTCGGAAAGATAACGGCCGTCGATCCCGGAGACTGCACCATAACGATTTCCTGCGGCGACAAATCGGCCACCGTTAACGTCAATGTCTATGAAATCACTATCGGTATGGCCCTCCAGGAATTGGAAGGTCTCACAGGACTCTGGGAGTTCAACGCAGACGATCCTTTGAAGGCTACTGTCGGGAAGGATCTGGTGGCCTACTTCCGCGATCCTGATGGTGAAGAAGATTGTCTGGGCGATAAATCAGACCAGGGATGGACTTCCATCGTGGGCTTCAACAAGCGCGACGGTGCAGTGAAGACCCTGCTCGGCAACAGTTTCTACTGTGTCCACGGCCTTTCCGACCCCACCGTATATACCCTGGTCATCGACGCCCTGAGACCGGCTTCGTCAGATGGCAAGTACACCTCTTTCGTCAATGTCGCCTCGAATAATTCAAGCGACCAGAGCATTTATCTGCGAAAAGGAGGGGAGGTGCAGTTCGGAGCCAGCGGCAATCGTTCGTCCAACGCAATATCCAACGACAAGTGGTATCGTTTCGTATTCGTGAAAAACGCCAACGAATACATGCGCATATACGTTAATACCGCCCTTTGGAAAGACGGGACAGCCCTGGACGACAGATCTGTCCTCGAGGATGTCGCCTGTCTGCTTGACGCTGACAACGACGGCGACGACCAGACCCTATTCTGGTCCACGGCCGCCTTCTTCAACAGATGCCTTACAGAGTCCGAGATCATGTCCCTCGGTTCCCTGTAGGAACTTAAGTTACAGTTAATATTTCTTTGGTGTCAGGGGCGGCCGGTTCGGCCGCCCCTGTTCCATCTGCCGGCAAGCCGCTCATTCACGATAATAAAGCCAAGGCCCCTCGGGGAAATGCCTATTCCCTGTTTTTGGTATCGATGCAGATCGTGACCGGACCGTCGTTGACAAGGGACACCTTCATGTCCGCCCCGAACTCCCCGGTCCCCACCGGCTTTCCGATTGCGGCAGAAAGAGCCTCGCAGAATTTCTCATAGAGAGGAACCGCCTTTTCATGCCCTGCAGCTCCGAGATAGGATGGCCTGGCCCCTTTCTTCGTCGAAGCCATAAGGGTGAACTGGCTGACAACCAGGGCCTCGCCTCCGGATTCCGTCACGCTGAGGTTCATCACCCCTTCAGCATCGTCGAAAATCCTCAACGCGGCAACCTTCCTGGCCAGCCAGTCGATGTCTTCCTGCCCATCCTCGTGCCCGACTCCCAGAAGGACGAGGAGGCCGGGACCTACATGGGATTTGAC
>CACXFP010000198.1 GCA_902766985.1 uncultured Bacteroidia bacterium
CTTGAACCATTCCTTTTCCCGGATGGATTCGTAAAGGCTCCTGACAAGGGCATCATACTGGTCCCAGGAGATCTTCTTCTTCGAAATGATCTTCCGGAAATCGGGATCTTCCCTGAGAATGGGAGCTATAGTATTGGTCGTGAATTTCATATTGGGGCTGAGCTCCTCAGGGGTGGGATTGATCTTTCCTTTCACCGCCTCGATCCTCGAGAGGGCCTCGTCCGTCAAGGCAGGGATGATATCAAGCATGAAAAGATAAAGGTCCCTGGTGGACTCGCATGAAAGACGCAGCTGTCCGACCGCTCCCGCAGAGTCCATACCCGCATTCTCCGCATAAGAATACAATGCCTTGAAGGCCTTGATTCTCAGAATTCTCCTGTTCAGCATTATTTTCCGACAATTTTTCTGCAAAGATAACACTCATTCGGGAATTTTTTGTACTTTCGTCCCGAAAGAAGAACAATTTATTATTAAAGAAATGTATAGAGACGATTACGACAGGTCCTACGGTCAGGAGCGTGCAGCCGAGGATGTTTTTTCCAAACCGGTCAGGGCTGGCAAGCGCACGTATTTCTTTGATGTAAAGGCAACCAAAGGCAACAACGATTTCTATCTCACAATTACCGAAAGCAAGAGGAGACAGGAAAGGGACGGGAGTTTCACCTATGACAAGCACAAGATATTCCTCTACAAGGAAGATTTCGACAAATTCCAGGAAGGACTTGCCGATGTTGTAAAGTATATCAGGGAAAACTGCCTCAAGGGGCTGCCCGAGAGCGAATACAGGCACGACTCCTCCGATCCTTCCGACGGGAACGACATCTCGGTTGAAGGAGAGGTCTTTTAGCTGACGGACCTGACCGCCTTTGCAAGGTTTTCCATCGCCCTTTCCAAAACAGGGCGCGGGGTTGCTACGTTCAGTCTCATGTGGCCTTCACCGCCAGCCCCGAACATTTCACCGTCATTGAGGGCCAGGTGGGCTTTATCCTCAAACAGGTCGACAAGCCCCTCATGGTCAAGTCCTAGCCTCCTGCAGTCCAGCCATACCAGATAGGTGGCTTCCGGCCTCGTGAATCTGATTCCGAGGTCGTTTTTCTTCAGGAAGTCCTCCACATAGAGGACATTAGCCTCAACATACGAAAGCATCTCTTCCCGCCAATCACGGCATTCCTCGAAAGCAGCGCGTGTGCCGTGAGTCGCGAATACCGTAGGATAGTCTATCTCAAGGGCTTCGAGATACGAGAAGAATCTCTTGCGGATCGCCGGGTCGGGCACTATCGCGTATGATGAGCATAGGCCGGGCATGTTGAATGTCTTCGAGGGCGAAGCGAAGGTTATGCTGCAGGACGCAGCTTCAGGTGAAGCCATTGCAAACGGGGTATGCTTGTGGCCGAACAGCACGATATCGCTGTGGATTTCGTCGGAGATGACGACCAGTCCGTTCCTCGAGCAGATTTCGGCTACGTGGGCCAATGTCTCCCGGCTCCAGGATGTCCCCGTGGGGTTGTGGGGATTGCACAGGATCATCATCTTGGCAGCAGGATCCGATGCAAGGGCCTCGAGACCGTCGAAGTCCATCTCCCAACGATGGTCAGGAGTCTCCTTGAGAGGATTGGATACCACTTCCCTGCCGATTCCTTCAGGCACGAGACGGAAAGGATGATACACAGGGGTCTGGATGATGATCTTATCTCCCGGGGAGGTAAACACGTCGACAGCGAAACCTATCCCGCGTACGATTCCTGGCACGTAATCCAGCCACTCCCTATCAACTTCCCAGCCATGACGGTAACGGATCCAATCCATGATTGATTTCCAGAACCAGGACTTGGTGGAGGGATATCCGAGGATAGGATGCTCAAGTTTCTTGAGGAGGGCTTTCAGGACCGGCTCCGGAGTAGCGAAGTCCATATCCGCTACCCACAGTGGGATAAGGTCTTCACGGCCGAACTCCTCTTTCAGGTTTACCTTGATCGCCTCGCTGTCCCGGCGGTCGATGATGGTGTCGAAATCGTATTTACCCATGACAATGTTTTTGTGATTTTGCAAAAATAGTAAAATATGTATTCACAAAAGCGATTTTCGGTTAAAAATCATTATTCAAGGGTTGTAAGGGGTAAATGAAGGATAATGATTATATTTGTTGGAAACAAGTGTTGTTCCCGTCAATCATGAAATATTCCAAACTGTTTATCCTAGCCGGCGTCTTTGTTCCGATCCTGACCTTCCAGGCATGCGGCCAGAGCGAAGACAATATGTATTCACTTGATTATTCCAACCGCATCTCACTGTGCAGGAGCATCAGGATAGCTTCTTTCAACGAGGATACGGAAGGCTGGGAAGGGATTGGCGGGCAAGCCGGATTGACAGGCAGCCTGGAAGAAATGAGGTATGTGGATACCCAGGAAGATTATGGGGTCGGTATGGCCGAAGGCAAGTCAGCGCTCATTTTCAGGTCTGAAGACAGTCCGGCCGACAGCTGGAGAGGTGTAAGGAAAACCTTTACGCGCCCCCAGGATCTCAGCAGCACGCCAATCCTTCAGTTCAAGGTGTTTACACAGGAAGACAGACCTGCCCAAAAGGTCCTCGCAAGAGCCGTGCTGAGTGACGGGAGACGCAGATATGAAGCCAGGACCTCAGTAATCCCCGC
>CACXFP010000199.1 GCA_902766985.1 uncultured Bacteroidia bacterium
ATCAGCCTGTCGGCGGCGATGGATCCCTCCACCTGCCTGAGCTGGATTTCAAGGGAGATGTCCCTGTCCATCGACAGCCTGTTCGCCCAGATATCCACGGTGTTCTGCTCCCTGCGGCTTCCCGTCACGGCGGAAATGGCTACGAATCCGGTTGCAACAAGCAGGGCGAATGCTACCCTGGCCCTTCTGGAAAACACGTTCAGCCTCACTCCGTGGAGGATTTCAAGCGCAATGAAGAGGAGATGGAGGAGGAAGGGTATGGAAAGGATGAGGGTTACCAGGGAAAGGTAAACGACGGCGGTGTAGGGGGAGAGGTCGTTGAGTTTGTAGAGCTCCAGGGTGATGCTGGAGTTCATGATGATGCTCTGGAAGAGGATAATGGCGAAAATGATGATGCCGAAGATGGAAAGGGAGAGAAGGATGGCGTATATCCTGGCCCTTGCCATCTTGTTTTTTCTCAGTATGCTCCTGAGGATTTCTCCGCGGGCTATGAAGCTGTAGAGGACAGCCAGGAAGATGGACAGGCAGGCGGTGACCGCGCTTCCCAGGGAGTTCATGAACCACCCGTCGGCATACAGGGACGGGGAGAACATTTTTGCGGAGCCCTGTATCGCCCGGCCCCAGACGGACAGGGCCGTCATGACGGCCAGCAGGGCCAGCATCACTATCAGGAGGTTGCGCAGCGTCGGCCTGTTGGAAAGGAACACCACAGAGGCTATCACGTAGCACAGCAGGGCAAGCCATACGAGGATGGAATTCGAGAAGGACATCCTGCCGGAGAACTGCTCGAAAATGATCTTGAAAACAGGCTGTCCATGGAGGGTCACCGTCACCCCGCCAGGGTATGAGAGCGGTTCGACGGAGAATTTCTCATTCAGCTTCAGGCGGCCGTTGACCTGGGTTTCCACAGACGTGTTCAGGATTTCCAGTCCGGCAATGATCCTGGTCCTTTCGGAGACCGCGCTTCGGGCCAGGTACCACTTTGGACCGAAATTGTAGAATGCGGTTTCTTCGCCGACGGTCGAAAGGGGGGACGAGATGTTGTTCCTGACATTTGAAAGCCTCTCGAAGACTACCTTGCTCCCAATGTCGTCGTTCATCACCGTGAACTGGTTGCTCCACGACTTGAGGGTATCATCGACATATCTGTAAATGACTATGTCCGAGGGGATGTCCCCAAAGTCGAGCCAGCTGTCCGGATCGTGTGCGAGGGCGTCGGCGATATACCCTTCGACGATAGCCATCCTCTTTTCCACCTCGCGGCTCATCCTTCCGGCTGCGATCTCCGCACTGTGGGGCGCGTGGCTTATGGTCAGGGCTCCCGCGAGCAAGAGCACGGCCGCGGCAACGAGGAGCCATGTGATCCAATCTCGTATGTTGATTTTCCTACTCATGGTGGTACGGCTCGCCCTTGATGATGGTGAAGGCCCGGTAAAGCTGCTCCGCGAATATCGTCCTCACCATCTGGTGGGAGAAGGTCATCTTCGAGAGGGACATCTTCCCGTCGGCCCTGTCATAGACGGCTTTCGAGAAGCCGTAGGCCCCTCCCGTCACGAAAACCAGGTCGGCCGAAGAGCGGGACATGAATCCCTGAAGGACACCGGCGAATTCCACCGACCGGTATTCCTTCCCCCTCTCATCCAGGAGGACGACGTGGTCGGCGCCCTTTAGGATGCGCAGGATGGCTTCCCCTTCCTTTTCCTTTATCTGCTCCTTCGACAGGGAGGCCGTTCCCTTCAGCTGCGGAATCTCCACAACGGAAAAAGGAACGTAGTGGGAGAGTCTGGAACCATAGAGATCCAGGCTTTCCTTTACCCAGTCCACATCGGTGCGTCCGACTGTCAAAAGAGTTATTTTCATACTGATGCAAAAATAAGAAAGTGGCTCGGTATTTGCAATAAAAACCGATTTGTCATGAAAGCTTTGGCAAAGATTACGTCTATCATCCTGCTGCTTGCCTTCTCCATCGGAGCAAAGGCCCAGAGCGGCGATTACGACGTGTTCGTTCCGATTGCCAAATACATCAGCCACGGTGATGCGGAAAGGCTTTCCGCCTGGTTCGCGGACAATCTGGAGGTCACCGTCCTCACCGAAACCAACGATTCCAGCAAGAACCAGGTCCGCCAGATCCTGAAGTCTTTCTTCGACTCCCACACGCCCAGGTCCTTCGACATCACCCACACCGCCGGGCGTTCGAACATGAAATACGCCCTGGGTGTCCTGAATGCCGGCGGCGAAGAGTACAACGTCACGATCTTCGTCTGTTACAGTCCTACCGGCTATAAAATCCAGCAGATAAAAATCGACCGCCCCATCCGCTGACGGAGCGGTTTTTTATTTCGCCCTCATGAAGACGGCGATTGGGCAGCCGGTGAGGTCGAAGTGCTCGCGCAGTTTGTTTTCCAGGAAGCGTTTGTAGGGATCCTTGACGTACTGCGGCAGGTTGCAGAAGAACGCAAAGGCGGGGAAGGCTGTGGGAAGCTGGGTGATATATTTGACCTTTACGTATTTGCCCTTCCATGCCGGAGGAGGGAAATTCTCGATTTCAGGAAGCATGGCCTCGTTGAGGCGGGCGGTGGGAATCCTGCGCTTGTAGTTTCCGGCCACATGGGCGGCCGCGTCCAGGACGTCCATCACCCTCTGCATGTTGATGACGGAGGTGAAAATGATGGGGATATCGCTGAAAGGTTTGAGCCTTTCTGTCAGGGAGGCCCTGTAGTCGCGCATAGTGTTGCTGTCCTTCTCGAAGAGGTCCCATTTGTTCACCACCAGCACACAGCCCTTGCGGTTGCGCTGGATGAGGTTGAAGATGTTCATGTCCTGGGACTCCATGCCGGTTCGGGCGTCTATCATCAGGATGCAGACGTCGGCATGTTCGATGGCCCTGATGGAGCGCATCACCGAGTAGAATTCCAGGTCTTCGTTGACCTTGCCTTTCTTGCGGATGCCGGCTGTGTCGACGAGCATGAATTCATGGCCGAATTTGTTGTAATAGGTGGAAATGGAATCCCTTGTGGTGCCGGCGACAGGGGTGACTATGTTCCTGTCTTCATTCAGGAGGGCGTTGGTGAGGGAGGACTTGCCTACGTTCGGACGGCCTACGATGGCAATCCTGGGTACTCCCTCATGGGCGTCGTCGCCGGCCTCTTCGGCAGGAAGGACCTTCACGATTTCGTCCAGGAGGTCCCCTGTGCCGCTTCCGTTGGCGGCGGACACGGCCCAGATCTCACCCAGGCCAAGGGAATAGAACTGGTAGGCGTCGAACATCTTCGCCCCGGAGTCAACCTTGTTGACGCAGAGGATTACCGGCTTGCGGCTACGGCGGAGTATGTCGGCAATCTCCGCATCATAGTCGGTGATGCCGGTGGCCGCCTCCACCATGAAAAGGACCACGTCGGCTTCCTCGATGGCGATGGTAACCTGGCGCCGGATGGCCTGCTCGAAGACATCGTCGGAATTGGTCGTCCATCCTCCGGTATCCACGACGGAAAACTCCTTTCCGCACCATTCGCATTTGCCGTAATGGCGGTCCCTGGTCACGCCCGCAGTCTCGTCGACTATGGCCTGACGCATTCCTACAAGTCTGTTGAACAGGGTTGACTTGCCCACATTGGGCCTCCCCACGATAGCTACAAGGCTCATGAATTCTTATTTTTTCAAAATATCTTTTTCAAACTGGAAGAAGCCGCAGCCTTCGCAGGCGGCGGAATAATCTCCCGAACACTCCGCACTCTTCCTGAGGGCGGGGTTTTTCCTTCCGATGACCTCCTCGTCATCTTTCATGCAGCGGATGCCCCTCTTGCGCATCTCCTCGTTCGAACCCACCTCTGTCTGCGGGAACCTGCCGTCCTTGCGCAGCAGGATACCGGCGCACATTAGGATGACGCAGATGGCGACCAGGAGTATGGCTGCAAGGAAGGTCTTCACTGTCAGGGGCTAATATATGAATTCCGTGCTTATGGGCTCGAAATTGTAAACTTTCTTGATTATCCTTGCGAATACGTCCGACATGCTCACGACCTTGATCTTGCTCTTGTCGACTGAGGGATCCTGGGTGAGGGGGATGGTGTCGGTGACGTAGACCGCGGAGAGGGGTGAGGCGTTGATGTTGTCGTAAGCCTTGCCGGAAAGGACGGCGTGGGAGGCGCAGGCCCTCACGCTGAGGGCGCCGCGGTCCATCAGGAGGGATGCCGCCTTGCAGAGGGTGCCGGCCGTGTCGATCATGTCGTCGACGATGACGACATTCTTCCCTTCAACGTCTCCGATGGCCGTCATGGAGGCTACCACGTTGGCCCTTTCACGGGATTTGTGGCAGATGATGACGGGACGGGCCAGGGCTTTGGCATATGTGTTGGCCCTCTTCGCTCCGCCCATGTCGGGTGCCGCAATGGCGAGGTTGGGTATCTTGAGGTCGCGCAGGAACGGAATGAAAACCTTGCTGGAATAGACATGGTCGACCGGGATGTCGAAGAATCCCTGAATCTGGTCCGCATGGAGGTCGCAGGTCATCACCCTGTCCACTCCTGCGGCCTGGAGGAGGTTCGCCACGAGCTTGGCTCCTATGGACACCCTGGGCCTGTCCTTGCGGTCCTGCCTGGCCCATCCGAAGTAGGGCATGACGGCGATGACCTGGGCCGCTGAAGCCCTTTTCGCCGCATCGATGGCAAGGAGGAGTTCCATGAGGTTGTCCGCCGAGGGGAAGGTGGACTGGATTATGAAGACCTTTGCTCCGCGGACGCTGTCGGTGTAGGAGGGCTGGAACTCACCGTCGCTGAACATGGTGACTTCCATCTTTCCGAGTTCGATTTCAGGCTCGCCCGGTTCCCTGATCTCTTTGAGATGGTCCACCACCTTTGCCGCAAAGTCTTTGGAGGCCCTGCAGGCGAAGATTTCCATTCTGTTGTTTGTATTCATGGTATTGAAGTAGGTTAAATATTGTTTTTGTTCAAAGAGTCAATCACGCTCCCGATATATCCCAGGATTTCCTCCCTGCCCTGTCCGGTCTTGGCTGAACTCGTAAACATCGGCGGGAATTCCTCCCACCACTCTGAGAGGATTCCCTTGTCCCTTTCAATCTGCGCTGCGAGGACATTGGGGCCGAGCTTGTCCCCCTTTGTGAAGATGATGGCGCAGGGGACGCCTTTCTCTCCGAGCGAAGCCAGAAACCCTGTGTCTATCTTTCCTATGTCGTGCCTGGAATCCACGAGGACGAAGAGCAGCACGAGGTCCTCGGAGTTGTCTATGTAATCGTCGATTATCCGGCCGATCTCTTCCCTAGCCTTGTTGGAAGCCTGGGCGTAGCCGTATCCGGGGAGGTCCACAAGGTACCAGCTGTCGTTTATGAGGAAATGGTTGACGAGGCGG
>CACXFP010000200.1 GCA_902766985.1 uncultured Bacteroidia bacterium
ACCGTGAAGATAGGCAACAGGCTCCTTCCGGTTCCATGCTCCGACATGGCATTCATCACTTCCGAAGACAAGTACAATTACCTCACCCTTCTTACTGGAGAAAAGTATCTGGTGGACTTTACGTTGGATGTGCTGGCGGACCAACTTCCTCCGGACATGTTTTTCAAGGTATCCCGGGGAGGCATAGTTTCCAGGAAGGCTATCCTGGAGGTCGTTCGCAGGGGAGGACGTCTCATTTTAAGGTGTCTCCCTGAAAAGGAAGGGCTTAGGCCGTTCAGCGATCGCTGGAACAACCTTACCGTCGCAAGGGCCCGGGTGAAACCCTTCCTGGCCTGGCTGGGATGATATTTTATTGAAAATAGAAGTTCTGCAAATAAAATGAATAGAAGAGTTTTCCTTGTTGCAATCCTGTCCCTCGCTGTCGGTCTGGTTTATGCACAGGATCCTCCTCCTGTTAATTACGACGAGAGCAAAGTAGAACCATATTCCCTCGAAGACCCTCTGGTATACTGCAACGGACGCTGGACTTTGCCGCCCCTTATCTGGAAAGATAGAGGGCTCCTGTTCCTAAAGGCCTGAGGCCAGCATGGCTTCACAACCTTCCAGGATGTCCTGGAAGGTTGTTTCGAAATCTCCCGTGTACCAGGGATCCGCGACGTCGCGCCCGGTCCCGGTATAGGACATTAGCAGATGTATCTTCCCTTCACGGTCTTCAGGGATTATCCTCCTGATAAGGCGGAGGTTGGATGAATCCATGCAGATGATCCGGTCGAACCGTCCGTAATCCGCGGCAGTAATCTGTCGGGCCCTCTTTCCTTGGTCGAACCATACTCCGTGCTGGCTCAGGCAGCGCCTGGCGGGCGGATAGATCGGGTTGCCAAGTTCCTCAGCCGAAACGGCGGCGGATTCGACATGATACCTGTCTTCAAGCCCCCTGGCCTTGACCAGGGCCTTGAAAATGAATTCCGCCATGGGACTCCTGCAAATATTTCCGTGGCACGCGAAGAGTATGCTCTTCATATCCTTATTTCATGAATACCTTTCCGGCATCCCAGGCTTTGCCTACGACTTCACCAAGGGAGCGGTAACACATTCCGGCGGCATCGAAGACAATTGGTTTGAGCAGGGCCAGGTCGATCTGTCCGTTTTCGTTGAGGATGCTCTGGTCTGCGCTCTGGTTCACCACTTCACCGATCAGGCAGCCGTCTTCGAAGCTGACAACCTTGCATTCGATTGTGAGAGGGTACTGGTTAATGATCGGAGCATCAACGTTGGGGCTGGGGATGAAGGTGAAGCCGGTTTTGGCGACCTTGTCGGGGACTTTGTTGCCGCTGACCAGGCCGAAGAAATCGGATTCGGCCACGGTGCGTTCGTCTGCGAAACTGATTGTGAAGGCTCCGGTCTGTTCGAGATTGTCGGTGGTCTTGTGCTTGGAGAGGCTGATTACTATCTTGTTGTGGTCATACTGGCCTGCCCATGCGGCCATCATGACGTCGGGATTCCGGTCTTTGTCCCAGGTGGCGATCATAACGCAGGGCTGGGGGGTGGTGACAAGTGCGTGGTTGGGGCCGAAATTCTTCCGTCCGGCTACTTCCTGAATTGTCTGGTTCATATTATCTGTGTTTTTAGTGTTTTCTTTACATGCTGCAAGGGAGACGATTGCGGCGAGGATAAGGATTGTTCTTGAAAGTTTCATATTTATTCTTGGTTTGGATTGTGCAAGGTGAGTACGACATATTCGGAACGGGTGCCGATGCGGAATTTCCCGCCCCAGATTCCGAGGCCTGAGGATATGTAGTATCTTGTCTTTCCGCGTGCGTGGCGGCCGAAGGCTTTTTCGAAAACCGCATCCGTAATCCAACTGATCGGCCAGACCTGGCCATGGTGAGTGTGCCCGCTGAATTGGAAGTCTATCCCTGCCTCTTCGGCTTCTTCGAGATGGCTGGGCTGGTGGTCAAGGAGTATGGTGAACAGGGAATCCGAGGGAGCCAGGTCGGAAAGGCCCTTCCTGAAAGGATTGGTCCTGTCGTCCCTGCCAATCACCTGGATCCCATGGAAGACTGCGGATGAATCTTTCAGCAAATGAATGCCGGCATCAGAGTAGAAAGCCTCGGAACCGTCTGAGCCTGAGATGTATTCGTGATTTCCGAGACAGGCGTAGACATCCGGTCTGATCCGGCGGAATTCTTCTTCATATTTCCATTCTCGTACAGGCCTGATGGCCCCGTCTATGATATCCCCTGCTATAAGTACCAGGTCAGGATTCTCCGCATTTATCATGTCCACCCAGCGTGCGAGTTCCGGTTTCCTGTTATGGTAGCCGACATGCAGGTCGCTGGCAAGTACTATTCTGATTGGACGTTCCAGGGGCTTTTCGGTGCAGATGTCCAGGACTTCGCGGTATTTGTGGCGGTAGTGGATATTGCCGTATACCAGCAGGACGGAGATAAGGCAGAGGACGGCCGCGCTTCCGGAGGCCGAATCTTTCAGGAAAGAAGGGGAGACCAGATGGAACAGTCTTCCCAGATGCAATGCCGCAAATATGATCAGGGCATACAGGAAGAATATCATCCATGAAGTCCCCGTCTCATAGGTGGCGGCAGCAAGCCATGCAGGCATC
Source organism: uncultured Bacteroidia bacterium (assembly GCA_902766985.1). GTDB lineage: Bacteria > Bacteroidota > Bacteroidia > Bacteroidales > UBA932 > Cryptobacteroides. The sequence continues at coordinate 2,621 of CACXFP010000200.1, forward strand.
CTGTCTCCCCAGGCGAAATGTGGGAAGATGATCAGGAATAAAAGCAGATACATGGCGGTGAAGGCCCATTTGCCCCATGCAGGTAAGGGCAGTATTTGCCAGAAGCACTTTGCCGTCCAGCCAATCAGGCCGAGGATGCACGCGAGTATTATGATGAAACCGTATCTCATCCGCCACCGTTAGGGGTATCAGTGTTTAATAAGATGACGTTCCTGCTTGTAGGTGAATCCCATGAAGAGGATGGAAAGCAGGCAGGCTGCAACAAGGAGGATGAAGGTCGCATTCCAGCCCAGGCTCTGGGCGACGGCTCCAATCAGCCAGTTGGCCAGTAGGAAGGTGCCGAAGAAGTATCCGAAGAATCCGGTAAGTCCTGCAGCCGTCCCCGCAGCATTCTTGGGGGCGAGGTCGAGGGCCTGGACGCCGATAAGCATCACCGGGCCGTAGATGAAGAATCCGATCCCTATCAGGCAGGTCATAACTATGGCAAGATTGTCGATGAACATCCAGTACAGTACGACGAATACGGCTACCAAAGCCATGAAAATCATTGTCGGGAGCGCCCTCATGCCGTGGAAGACCTTGTCTGAGAGCCAGCCGCAGATAATCGTTCCGGGAATCGCGGCGAATTCGTATGCGGAGTACGACCAGCCCATGGATTTGATATCGATTCCTTTTTCGGTAAGTAGGGTAGGGGCCCAGTCCAGGCATCCGTACCGGACCATGTATACGAAGGCGTTGGCAATCGCTATGTACCAGAGGAACTTGTTGTTGAGGACATATCTGAAGAAAATGTCCTTCGTGGAGAGGGTCTGTTCATGTTCTTCCGAATAATTCCTGGGATAATCGTTGCGCCATGCCTCGATGGACTGCAGGCCGCAGGACTGCGGCGTATCCCTGAGGAGGAGGAATGCCAGGATGGCTATGAGGATGGCGACTGCTGCGGGAAAGGCGAAGGTCCCTATGAGGAAATACAGTTCGGTATGTGAGCCGTAGAACCAGCTTCCGAACCAGATGGCTCCGTAGGTGGCCATGAGGCCTACAAGGCCTCCTCCGACGTTATGGGCGCAATTCCAGATACTCATCATCGTCCCTCTTTCGCTGGCGGAGAACCAATGTGTCATCACCCTTCCGCACGGGGGCCAGCCCATGCCGTTGAACCAGCCTGCAAGGAAGTTGAGGATTCCCATTACAGCTATTGCCGTAGCCTTGTTCTGAGCCCCTATCAGCTGGATCGGTACAATCATGAAGAACATTGCTATGGCGGAGAGTATCAGGCCGAGGGGAAGGAATACCCTTGCGTTGGAACGGTCGGAGACGCTGCCCATCAGGAATTTGGAGAGCGCGTAGGCGGCGGCGTTCAGGCCGAGGACGAAGCCCAGTTCCATTTTCTCGAACCCAAGGGGAGCGAGGAAGGGGATTGCAAGGGAAAGGTTCTTGCGGACGAGGTAGAAACCGGCGTATCCGATGAATGCTCCGGTGAATACCTGAAGGCGGAGTCGTCTGTATCTCCTGTCTGCCGCGGGGCCTGTTTCCGCCGGTCTGTAGTCTGGTTGTCTTAGGAATCCAAGCATGGGAGTCTCTATCTGATGAAGTGCATCGGGGTCCAGGGTTCGTCTCCACGCCCCGGGGCCGGTTTCCCGTTTGTCGATTTGAGTAGCCATGCCATATTGTGGGCGAGCGCCCTCATTGTCTGCAGCCCTTCCTGGTCGAGTGAGGCCTGGCCTGGCTCCCGTCCGTAAACGATGTTCCAGTATTGCGAGGTGACAAGGGGCATGTTCATCATCTGGAAGGGGAGATTCAGGGTCTCGAAGGCTGCCGTGGCACCTCCTCTCCTGCATACGGCTATGGCCGCCGCCGGCTTTCCGGCGATGTCGTTCCCGTTCGAGTAGAAAGCTCGCTGAATGATGGAGAGAAGGGCCCCGTTAGGCTGGCCGTAATAGACTGGTGAACCCACTACCAGGGCGTCCGCCCCGGCGAATCTGGCGCTGATGGAATTGCAAATGTCGTCGTCAAATGCGCATCTGCCGCTTTTTTCTTTGCATCTGTTGCAGGCAATGCAGCCTCTTACGGGTTTGTTCCCAATCCATAGTGTTTCACTGTCAATGCCTTCGTCCTTCAGTGTCCGGGCAAATTCAGACAGGGCGATTGACGTATTGCCATTCTGATGGGGACTTCCGTTTATCAGCAATACTTTCATCTCAAGTCGATATTATTAATAATGTTTCATCAGGTCATTGATGAATTCTCTTCTCACAATCCGGTAATGGGGGTGGTATGCACGGCTGTACTCCTTGCTATGGTGACAGGCGTACTGTCCGGATGCGAGCAGGCTGTCCAGTTTCATAGAGTCTTCCGCAAGTCCGGGCAAACCGGGATGTGCAGATTTGATCTCTGACAGGATGGCTCTCCATTCTTTTTTCCAATCCACTATTGCATCGTCGGTTACAGGAATGGCGCTCTTGACGAGGGCATCCGTAAGTCCATCAGCCGAAACAAGTCCTTCATTTATGGCTCCAAGGGAAACCCTGACATAGTTGCCTTCCCAGCCGCATGGCTCGGTGTATGGGCCGCTGATGGCACCGGCATCTTCGAGCTCCGACATTATATATTTCAGCGCTCCTTCACGGTCGCTGATAATGTGTCCCGGTCCGAACCTGTCCTGGAAAAAACTCTTGTACAGATCCTGCAAACGGCTTTCGGGGAAGGCTTCAAGTTGCCTGTCAATGGATTCCCTGACGGCCTTGCGGTCGACCGGGCCACTGCAGGAAACGAGCAACGCTGCAGTAAGTATCAGCGACAGGAGGATTCGCATCTGGTCCTATTTGTCCGGCTGCTGGCCCTCATGGGCCTTCCAGGCGCATTCCGTCACCTTCAGGTCGGTGAATACGGCCGTAAAGGACGACTCTTCCGGGGAGCATGCATAGATGCCGAATGATATCTCATCGGCTCCGGCATACATGTGGCATATGCGCATCTGGCTGAAATCGACCCCGTTTTGCGAACACTCGATGCAATAATCGTCTTCCCTGCGGGAAAAACGGTACCACATGGTCTTGACTTCGGAAGGGATCGCAGTTGTCGCCCAGTCTGAATAGCCGTTGTTCGTAGCTACACTGCCAAGGTGCTGGAACCGCTCATTCTCATATTCCACGGATGCTTTCAGCCAGTTATCGCTGTCCAAGTACATGACGATGCCGCACTGGTCGAAACGGTGGTGGCTCTGCGTGAAATCTGTCTTTACGATGAAACTGAAGAACTTCTCCCTTGTTTTCATCTGGAGGACTGGCGCATTGTCGTTGCGGAAATGATAGTACGTCCTTTGCCAGAGGTCGGTATGGGGAGCTGTCGTTATCCTGAGGGTGTCTCCGTTGACTGAAAATGCTCCGGGTTCCCGGGTCCACTCGAGGAGATCTGCAGGTACAGTTCCGTTGCCTGACAATGCAACGGAAACTCCGTCGCCGGATCCGTTTATTGCTTCCTTCCGGGAATTGCTGACGCATGAGACCGCTGCGAGGCAGATGCACAAAGCGATGATTCTATTGAAGCAGGTCATTTAGCAATGTTTTACAGGTTTGTTATTATCACTGCAAAATTAGTGTATTTCTTCGATACGGCAAAGAAACCGGGTACGACGTGGAACTACCCTTTCACGT
>CACXFP010000201.1 GCA_902766985.1 uncultured Bacteroidia bacterium
GACAACGCATGGAAAACCGCCACCCTCACTTGGTTCTACGACCTCATGAAGACGGCGAACCTGGATTATGACATCATAGGCCTTTCCCTCTACCCTTCCTACTGGGAGAACGGGGGCTACCCGGACTGGCGGAGCAAGACATCCCAGGCGGTCAACAATTTCAAGACACTCCACGAGAGGTACTCCAAACCGGTGATGCTTGTGGAATGGGGGATGCCGGCAAGCGAACCGGTAAAGGCCAGGGAGGCCCTCCAGTTCATTCTGGACGGTACCAGCGGCCAGGACTGGTTCGAAGGGATATTCTTCTGGGAACCGGAAGCCGAATCCTCGCGCAACAACTATGACTACGGAGCCTTTTCGGGTGGCAAGCCCACTGAGGCCCTGGATCCATTCGCAGAATAGACATGAAAAAGATCTGCATAATACTTCTTGCCGCAGCTGTCCTGGCAGGTTGCAGCCGCCGGCACGATACCGGCCTTGCGCCCGCTGACTTTGTCGACAGGGTCGAACCCCCATGCTGGTGGACCGGGATGGAAACTCCTCTCCAGCTGATGATCCACGGAGACAGGGTTGCTGAGTACGATGTCTCCGTCAGCGGTCCCCGAGGAGTCAGGGTGGCAGCTGTCCACAATGCACAGAGTATTGATTATCTGTTTGTTGATATCAAAATTAGCCCGAATGCAAAGCCCGGGAATTATGACCTTGTATTCAGCCGCGGAGATGAGGTTTTCTCCCTCCCCTACAATATCGGTCAGCGACGGAAAGGTTCGGCTGACAGGGAAAGTTTCGGGCCCTCCGACGCCATATACCTTGTCATGCCTGACCGCTTCGCAAACGGGGACGCATCCAACGACGATGTTCCCGGGATGAACGAATCCTCCGACCCCGACGCATTTTTCGGCCGGCACGGAGGAGACATCCAGGGCATCGAGGACCACCTCGACTATATAGCCGACATGGGATTCACCGCACTCTGGTGCACTCCCCTCCTTGAAGACAACGAGACAGTGGAAAGCTATCACGGATACGCCTGTACCGACTACTACAGGATCGATCCCCGTTTCGGCGACAATGAGAAATACAGGGAAATGGTCGGCATGGCCCATTCGAAAGGCATCAAGGTCATAATGGATGTCGTGACCAACCACAGCGGAGTCCACCACTGGTGGTATTCCGACCCTCCTTTCAGCGACTGGATCCATTTCTGGCCCGAATATACCCATTCCAACTGTTCCTTCTCCGTCCACCAGGATCCATATTGCTCAGATGCTGACAGGCAGAACATGCTTGGAGGCTGGTTCGACGTTGCAATGGCCGACATGAATCTCGACAATCCCTGCCTCCTCCAGTATTTCAAGCAGTGGGCCGTGTGGTGGATAGAATGGGCCGACCTGGACGGACTGAGGGTTGACACCTATCCATACAACGAAAAAATCCCCATGTCCCAGTGGTGCGCCGCAGTTAGAAAGGAATATCCTTCCATCAACATCGTAGGAGAATGCTGGACCACCAATACAGCCCAGGCGGCCTATTGGCAGGACGGGGCGAACAATGCGGACGGCTTTGACTCCAACCTGCCATCCATCATGGACTTTTCCCTCCATGATGCAATATGCAGGGGCATCAACACCGACAAGGAAGACTGGGAAAACGGCCTTAGCGCCGTGTACCAGTCGGTGGCCTGCGACGGTTTTATTTCCGATCCCCTGAACATGATGATATTCCCAGGCAACCACGACACGGAACATATCGCCGACGTATGCCGACGCGATCCTGAAAGGGTAAAGCTCGTGATGGCGCTCATGGCCACCCTGAGGGGATATCCTCAGATATTCACCGGAGACGAGATTTTCTCCGTTTCGCGCGACCTAAGCCAGGGACATGGTGGCCTCAGGGTGGAATTCGACGACAACTGGGCGGAAGACCCGGTCAAGAAAGATATACATGACTACACCAGGGCCCTCCTGAGATGGAGGAAAACCTCCAAGGCCGTCCATTGCGGGAAGACCCTCCACTTCCTCAGCCGGGACAACACTTACGCCTATTTCAGGTACACGGACTCCGAAGCCGTATTCGTATACCTGAACAACAACACAGAGCCCAGGCAGATTCCTTGGAACGATTATTCCGAAATCTCCTCCACCCTGGGGAAAGACGTACGCGATGTCCTGAGCGGGAATAAAGTCGATCCCTCATCCATGACAGCCGCTCCGAAGTCAGCCATAATATTGGAATTCAAATAGACAGGCAATGAAAGTCACCTTTTCAATCGAATACCTCACAAGGTGGGGCGAAAGCCTCAGCGTGGTCATTAACGACAAGAAACACCCGATGCGCTGGTGCGAGGGTGGCATCTGGACCATTTCACTGGACAAATGCACCGCATCTTCCCTCAAAGACTACACCTACGTGGTGATGGAAGAAGGGCTGGTAAGGCGCACGGAATGGATTCATCATTCCGTAAAGGCCCCTTCGCGCCAGAAAACCCTGGACATACGGGACAGTTGGAATGACGTTCCCGCCGGCTGCCCCTTCCCCAGAGCCCACCAGGCCGCAATGTTCGACAGGCCCGGATTCAAAGGGGCCGGAACCGCCATACCGGTATTCTCGCTTCGTACTGCAGCGGATTTCGGAATCGGCGAGTTCCGGGACCTCAGGCCTCTCGTCGACTGGGCGGCCGGTACAGGCCAGTGCATTATCCAGCTTCTCCCTGTCAATGACACCACCAGGAAAGGAGAATGGGAAGATTCATACCCCTACAGCCCCGTATCATCCTTTGCACTTCATCCCCTATATATCCATTTGCAGGATTTGGGAATAGGGAACACGCCCGCTTTCAGGAAGGAGCAGTCCGAGCTCAACGCCCTTGAAGAGCTGGACTATCCGAAAGTGTTCAAGGCAAAGATGAAATGGCTCCGCAAAGCATGGGAAAAGAGGGGCAAAGCCGATATGGACACTGCTGCTTACAGGCGGTTCGTGAAGGAAAACGAAGGTTCCTGGCTGGGAGAATATGCACGTTTCTGCGCAAAGAGGGATTCCCTCGAGGAGGATTACTAC
>CACXFP010000202.1 GCA_902766985.1 uncultured Bacteroidia bacterium
CCTGCTTCTTTGACCCCTTCCACGATTCTCCTGACACGCTCGTCGGTAACGGGGAGTTCGTCATAGTACTCCTTGGAACCCTGGCCGAATGTGTGGCCCCTGGAGTCGAGGACGTCGATGTGGGCGAAGAACAGGACCGGTTTCTTCTCCTTGATATACCTGACGCTTTCCTCGACGACGGCGTCAGGCCCTTTTGCACGCTTGTAATAGTCGAGGCAGAGGGTGTCGGCATAATTGAGGAAATCTCCCCATTCGCAGACGACCCCGGTTTCCGCTTCCGGGCGCGCTTCCTTCAGCACGTGGAAGAAGGTGGGCTGGGCATTGTGTTCAGTCAGGAAAAGGGGCTTGAAATTGGGGTGGTCGGCGTTGCTGATGATGCCGGAAGACTCCGCCGGTGTACCGTTCATCATGGCTCCCCAGTTGGTTCCGCTGCTGGAAGGGATGAGGGTGCGTTTTTCAAGGGTCCAGGAACCTTCTTTCATCATCTGTTTGATGAAAGGATATTCGCCTTTCTCCATGCACCAGCTTCCCCAGCCGTCAAGACCTATCAGAATGACATGTGATGCAACAGGTTTGGCATCTTTCTTTCCGGTCGTCCCGCAGGAGCAGATGGCGATCGCTGCTGCGATGATGCATAATATTTTTTTCATATCTGCAGTTGTTTGGTTATTCAGTCCTTTGTTTATAAAGATATGCATTTCGACAAATTTAATAAAAAACACCGATATCCTAAATCTTTCAGAGTAACTTGCAGTCTCTGATCCGGCAGTCTTCGCCGGTGATGCCGAGGAAATAGTCCCGCAGCGGTGCTATTCGTGCGGAAATCGTCTTCAATTCCCATACGTCCGTGTCGAACGGCATTTCTGCCAGGACAGAGCCGTCATCCCGGCTTATGATTACCATCCGTCCCTTCCCGCAGACCGATGCCTGGAAAGAGATGCTGTTGCCGGAGAGATATAGCCCCTGCATTATCGAACCTCCGTTGCGGGCGAAGCCGTAACCGTCCGCGGCTCCGGCATCTCCGGAAAGCGTCCACCAGGCATGCCCTTGCGAGAAATCCCCGTTCACGAATTTTCCGGAACCGTGTATCCCGGTGTCTCCGGTGAAATTGGTCGGGGCGACCCACAGGAAGCCGTTGCGGTTGAGGTATTCATTGTCGCGGATGCAGACGTTCTTGATGGGGGAGTAGTCGTCTTTTTCATTGTTGGTAAACGGTTTTCCGTCAAACGGAGTGTCGGGCCAGACACCGACGGACCAGCCTCCCCTGAGGATGTTGTCGTATGCCAGTATGCCGTCTATTTCCTGCAGTTGCTGGTCGGGGTTCGTCTTTCCCCATGGAACGAATGCGATGGAATGGGATTCGGTTACATTGCCGATGGTTATGCCGTTTATCCTGCTTGGATACAGGCAGTCCAGATAACAGTGGGCGACGGTGACGTTCCTTACCGAATGGTCTGCCCCGTCCCGGAGACGGCGCCAGGGACTGACAAGGTTGCGGGGATCCCTGTAGCTCGAACTCAAGGTCAGTGCGTCGTCATTTGACCGGTACACGGCGCGGACGACTTTCACGTTGCTGCAGAAAGCGAGTCCGATACCGTCTCCGCTGGAGCATGCAGGGTAAAGCATCTTGAGGTTCCCAATGAAAAGATTGCTGACGTATTGGAACTGCGTGTAATAAGAAGGAGAATAAATGACGGTGACGTCGCTAATCTCTATGTTCTTGCCGCCGTTGATACCGATAGGGATGATGTGGATCTTGTCGGTGCAGAATGCATAGGTGCCTGTAAAATGAGGGTCGAAGGTGTAATTGTTGAACATCAAGACAGTCCCTTTCCCGGTTAATCTCGCATTGGAGACGTCTGTGAACTGGATCAGCGGGAGATTGACGAAAATGCTGTGCGCCCAGGGGACTCCAGGGATGTTCTGGTTGTGGTAGTAGGACAGGTTATATTTATAATCCCTCTTGTCTCCTGACTGCCAGATGATTGCGTTCTCTTCCAGATGCATGTCGACATTGCTTTTCATCACGATGTTCGTCGCCACGTAGCGTCGTCCTGCGGATGCGTCAGTGCCGGGAATCGGTTCCCCCGGAATCACAACACGGCCTCCTCCGGCGTTGCTGCATGCCTCAATGGCTCTGTTGATCGCCTCGGTGTCATCGGTGAAAGCATCACCCCTGGCGCCATAATCCAGGACATTGAAATCCCTGTCCGGCAATTCGAAGGCATAGGGATTGTCCTCGAAGTCCCTCCAGTTCTCAATCCAGAAATATGGGGCGACCTTGACGGCATTCCCGTCCAAGTCACGCAAAACGGCAAGCATCCTCATCCCGAGCATGTCCGTCTTTCCTCCGGGACGTCCATAAGGAATCGAGCTAATTTCGAAACTGGTGGAGACGTGACCGTCGTAAAGCATTTCAAGTCCGTCGAGCGAGCCTGCGTCTATCGTGCCGTCCACTTTGTACATCGGGGCTTCATAAACCTGCAGGCGGGAGTACCTGCCGATGAGATCCTCATTGATCTTTCCCCGGATCAGGACATTCTCTTCAGTGGCCGTGCAGCTCTCGATCTCGCCTGCGTATGTTTCTATAGGCTTTTCCCTCAGGAAGATAAACCTGTCGATATCCCATATCCCGCTGTCAGCGTCCAAAGGCTCCAGCATGAAACCCGTAAG
>CACXFP010000203.1 GCA_902766985.1 uncultured Bacteroidia bacterium
GAAGCATCGATCAAGATGTACCATGACTCCATGGAGCAGCTCCGGACCGATTATTTCGACTACTATCTCTGCCACAGCATCGGGCGGGGAGGCAAGAGGGCCTTCGACCAGAGGTATGTGGAGAACGGCATGATGGACTTCCTCATGAAAGAGAGGGAAGCGGGACGCATCCGCAACCTCGGATTCTCCTTCCACGGAGCCCAGGACGAATTCGACGAACTCCTCGCCCTGGATTCCCTCTATCACTGGGATTTCGTCCAGATAGAGATGAACTATCTCGACTGGAGATATGCCAAGGCCCCGAGGAACACCAACGCGGAGTATCTCTACGAAGAGCTTGACAAGAAGGAACTCCCCATCGTAATCATGGAACCCCTGCTTGGCGGCCGCCTGGCCAACGTCCCCGAGAACATCGCCGCCCGCCTGAAGGAAAGGGATCCTGAGCATTCCGTGGCATCCTGGGCCTTCCGCTTCGTGGGCTCATATCCAAGGGTACTGACTGCCCTGAGCGGCATGACCAACATGGATGTCCTTAAGGACAACCTCAACACTTTCAGGCATTTCCGTCCCTGCTCAGAAGACGATATCGACTTCCTGATGAAAACGGCCGACATGCTCGATCACTACCCCACCGTCCCGTGCAACGACTGCAAGTACTGCATGCCCTGCCCTTACGGCATCGACATTCCCGGAATCTTCCTCCACTACAACAAGATGGTGAATACCGGACAGATAGCCACCAGCAAGGAGCAGAAAGACTACAGGAAACTCCGCAGGGAATACCTCATCAGTTACGACCGGGCCATCGAATCCCTCAGGCAGGCGAACCATTGCACGACCTGCAGCCAGTGCAACCCCCACTGCCCGCAGAGCATCGACATCCCCGTCGAACTCCGGAGGATCGACAATTACATCGAAAAACTGAAGCAGGACAACCTTTAAAGAAGTTTCTCGCGAAGGTGCCTCAGCATGTCGCGGGTCATGCTCGTGAGGTTGTAGCTGGGATTCCAGCCCCATTCCTTGCGGGCGCAGGTGTCATCCATCTTGTTGGGCCAGGAATCAGCGATGGCCTGGCGGGCCGGGTCGACCTCGTACCTCATCTTGAACGTCGGGATCTCCTTCCTGATCGCCTCGTATATTTCCTCGGGATCGAAGCTCATGCTGGCGATGTTGAAGGAGTTGCGGTGGTGCAGGTACCTCGGGTCGGCTTCCATGATATTGATGGCCGCCTTCAGCGCGTCCGGCATGTACATCATGTCCATATATGTGCCGTGGGCGATGGGACAGACGAACTCTTCACCCTTTACCGCCGCATAATAGATCTCCACGGCGTAATCGGTGGTTCCTCCGCCGGGGAGTGTCTTCCAGGAAATCAGGCCAGGGAAACGCACTGAACGGGTATCTACGCCATATTTGTGGAAATAATAGTCGGAGAGGAGCTCAGTGGCAACCTTGGTAACCCCGTAGATGCTGGTGGGGCGCTGGATGGTGTCCTGGGGCGTGTTGTCGCGGGGCGTGTCGGGACCGAAGGAGCCTATGGAACTGGGAGTAAACACAGCCACGTGTTTTTCACGCGCAACCTCCAGGATGTTCAGGAGTCCGTCCATCTGGATTTCCCATGCCTTCAAGGGAAGGCGCTCGGCAGTGGCCGAGAGAAGGGCCGCCAGGTTATAGATGGTGTCAATGTCATATTTGTCCACCAGTTCCGCGATACGCGCCCCGTCAAGGACGTTCACGATCTCGGCGGGACCGCTTTCAAGAAGGTCGCCGGTAGGGGCGGCGCTGGGAATATATCCGGCAACGATGGTACCCTGATGATATTTTTTACGCAGGGCCATCGTAAGGTCGGACCCTATCTGCCCGGTGGAGCCTATAACCAAGACATTTTTCATGACTGACAATCTGTTTTTATCTCACGATGCGAATTTAAGCCTTTTTTGCCAATAAGCTCATTAATTCTTAGAAAAAAGATGAAATTCACCGAAAAAAGAATAAATTTGTAAGAAAGAGGACAGAACAGTATAAAACACTTGAAATATGTACGGAAGATTCCAACAGCATCTTAAGGACCAGCTCGCCGAAATCCGCGAGGCAGGTCTCTACAAGGAAGAACGCACCATCTGCTCCCCTCAGGGAGCGGAAATCACCCTTGCCGACGGCAGCAAGGCCCTTAATTTCTGCGCCAACAACTACCTGGGGCTCTCCGACAATCCCCGTCTTATAGCAGCCGCGAAGAAGGCAATGGACGAAAGGGGTTTCGGAATGTCTTCCGTCCGTTTCATCTGCGGCAAGCAGGACCTGCACGAGCAGCTTGAAAAGGCCATATCGGATTACTTCCACACCGAAGACACGATCCTCTATGCCGCCTGCTTCGATGCCAACGGAGGCGTGTTCGAACCGCTTCTGACCAAGGAAGACGCGATTATCAGCGACGCTCTCAACCACGCTTCGATCATCGATGGCGTAAGGCTCTGCAAGGCGGTCCGCTACCGTTATGAAAATGCCGACATGGAAGACCTTGAGCGCTGCCTCAAAGAGGCCCAGGCCCAGAGATTCCGCATCATCTGCACCGACGGGGTGTTCTCGATGGACGGCAACGTAGCCCCCATGGACAAGATCTGCGACCTTGCGGAAAAATACGACGCCCTCGTACTTGTGGATGAAAGCCATTCCGCCGGAGTCGTCGGCCCCACCGGCCGGGGTGTCGCCGAGCAGTTCGGCCTCTACGGCCGCATTGACATCCACACCGGCACTCTCGGAAAGAGTTTCGGAGGGGCTGTCGGAGGATTCACCACCGGAAGGAAGGAAATCATTGAAATGCTCCGCCAGAGGAGCCGTCCCTATCTTTTCAGCAACTCCCTGCCCCCCATGCTTTGCGCCGCGGGTATCGAACTCTTCAAGATCCTTGGCGAGAGCAATGAACTCCATGACAGGCAGCAGGCCAACGTCAAATACTTCAAGGAGAAGATGGAAGCCGCAGGATTCGACATCCACCCCACCGAGAGCGCCATCGTGGCAGTGATGCTTTATGATCCAATCCTCGCCGGGAACTTTGCGAAAGAGATGGCGAAGGAGAATATATTCGTGACCAGCTTCACCTACCCCGTGGTGCCCAAGGGCAAGGACCGCATACGTGTCCAGCTGTCCGCCGCGCACGACTTCTCCCAGATAGACCGCGCCGTCGCCGCCTTCATCAAGGTCGGCCGCCGTCTCGGTGTTATTTCCTGACAGGATTGATTTTCAATAAAAGGAACCGAACCTCTTTCAGTGACTCTGCCACCCTCGGCAAGATAAGAGGGAGGGGCCCTTCAGGGAGGGGCCGCGAAGCGGCGTCATCTGAAAGAGGTTCGGCTCCTTTTATTCTGTGTCCTGGACTTTTTCGATGCCGGCGGCCTTTTCGATTTCGGCCGTCTGTTTCTTGAGATAATGCTCCTTGTAGCGCATAAGCCTTTCCTGCTCGATGCGCTCCCTTTCAGCCTGGGCCTTGAGAAGTTTCAAGGTCTTGCGACGCTTGCGGATCTTCTTCTTCTCCTCCTTTGCAGCC
>CACXFP010000204.1 GCA_902766985.1 uncultured Bacteroidia bacterium
CTGAACGCCCTGGTCCTTGACATAGATGCGCAGACTGCCAAGAACGGCGTTTTCCATGTGCCGATTTCCGGAAGCGGCAGGGCCTCCCGAAGCGACCTTCTCACGTTCAAGGAAGAGGCAAAATTCGTTTATATCGATCCCTATGACCTGATGATGAACAGGATATACACCCAGGAGAAAAGAGCCGGGGACATGACTGTCAGGCTGAAGGTCAGGGCAACCCCTACGGTACAGGCCGTCCTTGAACTCGGTTCAGATCAGGAGAACGGACTCACCGGACGCGGAAGAGGAGACATCTCCCTTCTCGTCAGGCCCGCGAGGAAAGAGTTTTCCATCAACGGAGACTACACCCTCAGCGAGGGGAACTTCCATTACAACGCCCTGGGGCTCGCATCAAGGAATTTCTCCATCACCGACGGAAGTTCCATCCGGTTCGGAGGCGACATCATGCAGAGCATCCTCGACATGAACGCCAACTACACCACGAAAACAAGCATCTCAACGCTCATCGCAGACACCACATCGGTCTCCTCGAGGAAAACAGTGAACTGCGGAATCGGCATCTCCGGCCGTCTCAGCAACCCCCAGCTGAAGTTCTCCATCGATGTCCCCGACCTCGACCCCACAACGCAAGCCAGGGTGGAAAGCGCCCTCAACACCGACGACAAGGTGCAGAAGCAGTTCCTGTCCCTGTTGATTTCCGGAGGATTCATGCCCGACGAGCAGTCCGGGATCGTGAATACCAACAGCAACCTCCTCTTCTCCAACGTGGCGGAAATCATGGCGAGCCAGCTCAACACCATACTTGAGAAACTTGAAATCCCGATAGACTTCGGACTCAATTACCAGGAATCGGGAGGAGGCAACGACATCTTCGACGTTGCCGTTTCCACCCAGCTGTTCAACAACAGGGTCCTGGTGAACGGCACCCTCGGCAACCGGAGGTACACTCCGACTTCCGGCTCGGACGAGATGGTAGGAGACATTGATGTAGAAATCAAACTTGACCGGTCCGGCACGCTGAGACTCAACCTGTTCTCCCATTCCGCCGACGACTACACGAATTATCTCGACAACCTCCAGCGGAACGGTGTAGGTATCGCCTACCAGAGGGAATTCAGCAACTTCAAGACTTTCATCAGGAACCTGTTCAGAGGAAGGAAGCGCAGGGAGGCGGATGCCGTCAGGGCGGCCGAACAGCCACCGAAAGAGAAAACCATTATCTACATAGATGAAGATGAGTAGGTTATATCTTATCCCAACCCCTTTGGGAGACAACGACCCCAGGGAAGTCCTTCCGGCTGCCGTTTTCGATGTTATACATAAGCTGAAGACTTATGTCGTGGAAGAGACCAGGACGGCGCGGCGTTTCCTGTCCGGAGCAGGGCTGAAAGGAGGCATCTCCGAACTCGAGTTCCACGAACTCAACGAGCATACCTCTCAAGAGGAGGTGGAAATGCTCGGGAACCTGTTCGAGAAGGGCGACGTCGGACTGATGACGGAGGCCGGACTTCCGGCAGTGGCCGACCCCGGATCCAGGCTTGTCGCCCTGTGCCACAGGAGAGGCATCGAAGTCGTTCCCCTGTCCGGGCCGTCTTCACTGATGATGGCACTCATGTCATCAGGCCTCGAAGGCCAGAGGTTCTCTTTTCTGGGATATCTCCCTGCCAAGACAGAAGAACGCAGGGCTGCCATCCGCGCTGCAGTCAGAAGGTCTGCTTCCGGAAATGAGACAATCATCTTCATAGAGACCCCGTACCGCAACGATTCCATGCTGGATGACCTGGCCAGGATCTGTCCCACGGGCACCAGGATTTGTTGCGCTGCCAACCTGACACTCCCCGACGCCTTTATCAGGACCTTGGGACCGGGAGAATGGAAGTCCATGATAGACAAGGGCTTCAAGATCGGAAAAAGGCCCTGTGTATTCTTGATTCTTGCTAAATGATAAAAACGGACGGCATTTCCACCATTGAGATAAAGGGCATGAAGTTCCACTCCTGCACCGGCCTTCTCCCAAAGGAACGGACGGAGGGCGTGGACCTGGAAGTGGATTTCAAAGGGAAAGTATCCTCAAGGAAGGCGGTCGAGTCCGATGACATCGGTTTCACCCCGGATGTCCGCGATATCTGCAGGATAGTGGAAGAAGAGGTAGGCAAACCCTGCAACCTTCTCGAGACCCTGGCCGACAGGATCGCCCTTGCCGTCGGCATGGCCATGAAAGATTTCATCTCGATAAAGGTGAGGGTGGCGAAACTCAATCCAGGCCTGTGCGGAGCCAGTTCCTGGAGCGCCACGGCCAGCATCAACAAGGAAAACGAAAACAACGGCTTCTGATAATGGACATAGCTTATCTGACACTTGGCTGCAAACTGAACTATGCAGAAACATCCACCTACGAAAGGGGTTTCACCGCCGAAGGGTTGAGGACCGTGCCGTGGGAGGAAGGGGCCGACGTGTTCCTCATAAACACCTGTTCCGTCACAGAAAGGGCCGACAAGAAGGCCAGGAACCTGATCCGGAAGATGCACCGCATCTCCCCGGAAGCCAGGATAATTGTCACGGGATGCTACGCTGAACTACAGAGGGACCTCCTGAGCGGCATCGAGGGAGTCTCCCTGGTCTTCGGTGCAAAAGAGAAAAACAGGGTCGTCCCCGACACGATCGCCCTTCTGAGGGGAAGAGAAGCCGCCTTCAACGACCGGGATATCTTCTCGGAAACACTTCCCGCATACTCGATCGGAGAAAGGACCAGGTCCTTCCTCAAGGTCCAGGACGGATGCGACAATTTCTGCGCGTACTGCACAGTCCCCTTCGCAAGGGGACGCAGCAGGAACATCCCGGTTCCCGTCCTGGTGGACCAGGCCAGGAAAATCGCCTCGGAAGGAGTGAAGGAAATCGTGATAACCGGAGTCAATACGGGAGATTTCGGAAGGACTACCGGCGAGAGTTTCCTCAGTCTGCTGCAAGCCTTGAATGAAGTGGAAGGAATTGAGAGATACCGGATTTCATCCATAGAGCCCAACCTGATAACAGAAGAGACCGTCGACTGGATCGCCTCGGGGACGAAGATCCAGCCACATTTCCATATACCCCTCCAGAGCGGAAGCGATACTATCCTCGCCGCGATGGGCCGAAGGTATGACACCGCCCTGTTTGCAGACAGGATTGGCTACATTCGGTCTAAGATGGACCGTCCCGGACGTCCGAAGGTATTCTTCGGGATAGACGTGATTGCCGGACTGCCCGGTGAAACCGAAGAACGGTTCAAGGAGACATATGATTTC
Organism: uncultured Bacteroidia bacterium; assembly: GCA_902766985.1. Classification (GTDB taxonomy): domain Bacteria; phylum Bacteroidota; class Bacteroidia; order Bacteroidales; family UBA932; genus Cryptobacteroides. Next base: position 3,288 of record CACXFP010000204.1, read on the forward strand.
ATCAAAGACACCGTGAGGCCGGCATTCCTCCATATCTTCCCCTACTCCCGGCGTCCCGGAACAAGGGCGTTTTCGATGAAAGGGCAGGTCCGGGAGGGCATAAAGACCGAAAGGGTGGAGATCCTTGAGAGACTGTGCGTGGAACTCCACACTGAATTCGTAGAATCCAACAAAGGACTTGTCTCCAAGGTGCTCTGGGAATCTGACTGCAAAGACGGCATGATGGGAGGATACACGGAGAATTATATCAGGAAAGAGACTTCCTGGGATGCATCCAGGATTGGAAAGATTGAAACTGTGACGATATGACGGAGAAGGCAAGGCTGACATTTCTCGGGACCGGAACGTCCCAAGGCGTACCCATCATCGGCTGCAGGTGCGAAGTGTGCACCTCGGACGACTTGAGGGACAAAAGGTTCCGCGCTTCGGTCCTGGTAGAATACTGCGGGCTGAATATCCTGGTGGACGCCGGTCCGGATTTCAGGAGCCAGATGCTCCGGGCAGGAGTTTCACACCTTGACGCCATCCTGCTGACCCACAACCACAGGGACCACACCGGAGGACTGGACGACACCCGTTCCCTCAACTACATCGACTCCCGGGCCACTGAAATCTTCTGCGAAGAAAGTGTGCTGCACGATTTGGAGACCGCGTACCCCTATGCATTCGCAGAGCCGAAATATCCCGGGGCGCCTGTATGGAACATCCACCTGATCGGCCAGGATCCGTTTACGGTTCCTCCCGACAACGGGAAGAAACTCGTTTGGACCCATGACGTAGGTTACGGATACGAAGGGGCTGACGGGAGCGTCATCCCATGCGGGACGCTGATTGAAAAGGCTCCCACCTCAGGCGAAGGGGCGCCGGTCATCCCCATCAGGGGCTACCACGACAAGATGCCCGTCCTCGGCTTCCGTTTCGGGGACATCGCCTATATCACGGACATGAGCCTCCTGCCCGACGGGGAAATGGTCAAGCTTCAGGGGCTGGAACACGTGACCCTCAATACGGTGGGATACAGGAAACACCACTCCCATTTCTCTCTCGACGAAGCCCTGGAACTCGCCGGGAAGATAGGGGCAAGACACACCTGGCTGACCCACCTGAGCCACACCTTCCCCCGCCATTCCAAGTTTACGGAAGACCTTTCAAAGCTCTGCGCCGAGAGGGGCATCCGCTCTGAAGTCCGCCCGGCTTGGGACGGCCTTATCATAGAATAGCTTTTTTAATCCAAATGTGTAGAAGAATCCTGATCCTTGGCGCACTTGCCACACTTCTGCTGTCCTCATGCAGGAAAATCTGCGACATCGTTCCCGGAGAACTCAGATGCGAGTATCTCGAATCCCCCGCCATAGATATCCAGAGGCCCCGGCTTTCATGGATCGACGAAGTCAGCGACGAAACCCTCAAGAACGTGAGCCAGAGCGCTTACCGGATAGTCGTAGCCAGTAGCGGGAAGAAAGCCCGCAAGGGTGATGCCGACATCTGGGACAGCGGAAAAGTCGGTTCCGCCGAATCACACCTCGTCGAATACGGCGGACCTGAAATGGTGTCCGGCAGGGATTACTATTGGACGGTAACGGTATGGGACGGGAATGGCAGGGAATCCCGCAGGAGCCCAGTGGCGAGGTGGACGACTGGTATAATGGATCCGTCGCAGTGGAAGGCCGCATGGATCGGAGCTCCCTGGGAGAAAGAGTTGCCGGGAGAAGAATTCACCCCGGCTCCTGTTTTCAGGAAAACCTTCGGCCTTGACAGGCGCCCGGTCTCGGCAAAGGCCTTCGTTTCCGGCCTCGGCTATTTTGATTTCAGCGTAAACGGGATGAAGGCAGGAGACCCGGACGAGAGGCTGGTGCCTGCCATGACGGATTATACCATAAGGCCGGATAACCTGAAAGACAAGCCGATAGCGATGGAGAACAATTTCCGAGGCTATAGGGCGATGTACATGACATACGATGTGACCGGACTCATAAATAAAGGGACAAACGAGCTCTCAGTCCTGGTGGGCAACGGTTTCTTCGGAGGCAACCGCAACGGAAGGAAGATCGCCTGGTACGGCACTCCCCGCCTTCTTCTCCAGTTGGAGATGACATTCGCCGATGGCACCAGGAAGACCCTGGTCTCGGACACCTCCTGGAAAGTGGCGCGCTCCCCCATTGTCAAGGACGACCTCTATGACGGGGAAATATACGATGCCAACCTCGAATCCCCCGTCTGGGAGAATGTAGTGGAAAGAAGTCCGCTTGCCGGCACCCTGACCGCCAACACGGCCCCCACCGACAAGATTCTGGAAAGGCTGCCGCCGGTCAGTCTCGAGAGACAGGAGGACGGCAGCTGGAAAGTGGATTTCGGGAAGGTAATTTCAGGATGGATTGCCTTCAAGGGAATCAAAGGAGCCAAAGGCGACACTCTGAAGGTCTATTTCCCCAGCGACGACGGACATACCCGTTACAACGGAACGAACGAATTCATTTTCAAGGATTCCACAAGCATCGATTACGCGCCTCGCTTCACCTGGTTCTCTTTCAGGGACGCCGTCATCAGCGGAGTCGGCGAACTTTCGCCAGACAATCTGGAAGCCCAGTGCGTCGGCTCTGACGTTCCAGTGATCTCCGAGTTCCATTGCTCCGAGCCGATGCTGGAAAAGATCCTCACGGTGTGGAAGCAGACCCAGATCGACAACATGCACGGAGCCGTCGCATCAGACTGTCCCCACAGGGAAAGGGCCCCGTATACGGGCGACGGCCAGCTTTCAATGCCTATGGTCCTCTCGCATTTCGACGCCGCAGCCTTCTACAAGAAATGGATCGAGGACATCCGCCTCTCCCAGGATACCCTGACCGGATATGTTCCAAACGGAGCCCCATGGGAACCCATCTGCGGAGGCGGAATGGCCTGGGGAGCGGCAATCGATATCATGCCGTGGGAATTCCATCTCCGCTA
>CACXFP010000205.1 GCA_902766985.1 uncultured Bacteroidia bacterium
CAGGCTGGTTGAAAGGATTGATTCCAAGAAGGTAAGCGCTCACTCCGCAGGCAAACTCGAAGAAATAGAACAGACCTCCGACGTTGCACTCGTCAATCTTCTCGACGGAGACTTCCAGCTGAGGTACGCCACCGTCGATATGGGCAAGCTTGGTTCCAAGCTGGGCCATGGCGTTGCAATGCTCCACATGCTTTCCGGCCAGATAGTTAAGCTGGTCGAGATTCTGAGGATCGGAGCCGATGACAACGCTGCGGTTGCTCTTCTCGACATTGACAACGGTCTCGAACATCACCCTGTCGCCCTCCTGGATGAATTGTCCCATGGAATGGAGGTCGGTGGTAAAATTGACTGATGCGGGGAATATTCCCTTGCCTTCCTTGCCTTCGGACTCGCCGTAAAGCTGTTTCCACCACTCTCCCAGATACTGGAGTTTGGGGTTGTAGGAGACGAGTATCTCCACCTTCTTCCCATACTTCGAATAGAGGAGGTTCCTCATCGCAGCATAACGCACGGCTGCATTGTCGGCGCTTCTGACGGCAAGGGCCTTTTCCATCTCGGCGGCTCCCTCTAGCATGGCGCGGATGTCGAATCCGGCAAGCACGATGGGAAGGATTCCGACAGGAGTAAGCACCGAATAACGGCCGCCGACGTTGTCGGGGACGATGAAGGTGCGGTAGCCTTCCTGAGTGGAAAGCGTCTTGAGGGCTCCCTTGTGCTCATCGGTGATGGCGACTATCCTCTCGGATGCGTCTTTATAGTTCTTCTCGATATATTCCTTGACGATCCTGAATGCGACGGCGGGCTCGGTGGTGGTGCCTGACTTGGAGATCACGACTGTCGCTACATTCCTTTCCGCCACGAGGTCCATCAGCTCGGCAAGATATTCTTCCGAGAGATTGTTGCCGGCGAATACTATTTCAGGGAATTCCTTCCTGCCAGAAAGCTGTTTTGCGAAATTGTGGGAAAGGGCTTCGATGGCGCAGCGGGCGCCGAGGTACGAGCCTCCGATGCCGATGACTACGACAAGGTCAACCCCCTTTGCCTTCCAATCATCCCTGACCGCTTCACAGGCAGTGATAAGGGATTCCGGTGTCGATGTAGGAAGATGTTTCCATCCGAGGAAATCATTTCCCGCCCCCTGTTCACTCTCAAGGGTGTCGAAAGCGGATAGTGCTTTATCAATAAATTCCTGATAATCTGATTCTTTAACAAAGGAGGAGCATCCTCCGAGATCAACTTTAACCATTTTGTATGAGTATTTCACAATTTTTCAGACCACAAATTTATAATTTTTCCTTATTTTTGAAGCAATTAATTAAACGGACTATGTTCAAGAAGATCCATCTCCTTCTCGCCCCTGCATTCCTCCTCGCTTCCTGCTCTACCAATGTCAGGGACTGCGGACTGGACCAGGGTGAAAGGATATACCTCGGCGGAAGCCGTGGCAGTTACGGCAATTTCATCGTTACCGGAGAATTCAACACCGGCAAAGACGCCGTATCTGCCATCAGGTTCGGAGGGAAGGGTCCGTCCGACGGCTACAAGGTCATCCTGCACAACGGCCCGATCGACGGGACGGTTAAGAGCGGGAGCCTCGCCTCGGTGAGGAATCTCTACCGCTCCCTGGCGGAAGACGGGGAATGGAACCGATTCAGCATCGCCGTACGTGGAAAGAACATCTCCGTGAGCATAGACGGTACGGATGTCGTCTGCTACACCGAGCCGGAGAATCCATGGAGAAGTCCTGAGCATGCGGGACAGATACTGTCAAAGGGCAACGTCCTCGTAACGGCCGAAAAAGGGTCGACACACTTCAGGAACCTGAAGATAAGGAGATTGCCCAAGGATGCCGTCAATCCATGCGACACCCTCCCTCCGGTTGACGAGCAGACCGACAGGATCATCCGGCTCCAGCAGCAGGACTTCCCGGTGATCGACTGGCATGTCCACCTCAAGGGAGGTCTCACGAAGGAACAGGCTCACGCCATGTCCATGAACTACGGAATCAACTACGGAGTGGCTCCGAATGCCGGGGAAGGTGGTGTGGGAAGGATGCTGGCCGACGACAAGGAAGTTTACGAGTATTACGCTGAAGTGAGCCCCATGCCCTTCCTTCGCGGAGTCCAGGGCGAAGGCCGCCGCTGGACCACACAGTTCTCCCAGAAGGCCCTCGGAGTATTCGACTACCTTTTCACCGATGCCATGACCATTGTAGACAAAGGCCGGATATGCAGGATTTACCGCCCCGAGGAAGTGCACCTCGACGGCCGCACCTGGCAGCAGTATATGGATGTAATCGTGGACCAGACCGTGAAGATTCTCACCTACGAGCCCGCAGACATCTATGCCAACGCCACCTACATTCCGGACGAGATGAACGCCGACTATGCCGCCTACTGGACGGACGAGAGGGTGGACAAGGTGCTCGACGTGCTTGAAAAATACCACATTGCGATGGAAATCA